>NZ_JBSFUO010000012.1:0-208377 GCF_053591835.1 Streptomyces sp. NPDC002911
CAGACGGCTCGACGGTCTCGACCTCGGTCACGTTGTTGCTGGTCATCGATGCATCTTCCATGATCGGGAGTTACACCGAACGTTTTACAGTCCCGAGACTCTCACGCACCATGACGTGGAAGAGGAGCGAATATGCCCAGGCAGGGAATGAATGAAGGAAACCGCCGCTTGCAGTACGGCGAAGGACGAGGACATCCCGAACTCATCTGCGCGGTGGCGGAGGACGTGGGCGTGGAGATCACGCCATCGGGCGCGTCGTCGGCCCGAGGCGTTGATGTGGCCGGGCTGAATGAGCTGGCGGCTGCACCCGACATCGTCCTGAAGCCACTGTTCGACGCCGACTTGGCACGATTGGGCCGCCAGGCCCAATCGATGCCGCGGGCAGGGGAGTCCGCCGGTCAGGTCGAGGGGAACCTTGGCAGAATGGTGCGCTTCTACCAGGTGGACGCGCCCGAGGACCGGCTTGAGGAGATCGCCGGAAGACTCCGGGGACTCGACGTCATCGAGGCCGCCTACGTCAAGCCGGCTGCCGAACTTGCCCGCGCCGGAACCGAGGCCCGGCCCCGGACACGCTCCTTCTCCAAGGCTGAGGAGCACAAGGAAACGCCCATCAACGACATGGCCCCCATTGGCCCGGACGCACCGTCGATGACACCCGACTACACGGTCCGCCAAATCTATCTGGGCCCGGGCCCGGCTGGCATCGACTCCCGCCACGCCTGGCAGCAGCCCGGCGGCACAGGGCACGGGGTCCGAGTGATCGACTGCGAATGGGGTTGGCGCTTCGGGCACGAGGACCTGCTCCAGAACCAGGGGGGTGTCATCGCGGGAAACAACAGCACCGACACCAATCACGGCACCGCTGTCCTCGGCGAGATCAGCGGTGACATGAACGGGTTCGGCATCACCGGTATCGCGCCCGACGCGGTGATCAGCGCCTCGTCGTTCTCCCTGCCGACCGCGACCGCCATCCGGGCCGCCGCTGACCGACTGGGTCCCGGGGACATCCTTCTCCTGGAGATTCACAGGCCGGGTCCACGGGCCACCGGGACAGGCCAGCAGGGGTTCATCGCGGTCGAGTGGTGGCCGGATGACTTCCTTGCCATCCGGTATGCCACGGACAAAGGCGTGGTCGTCGTCGAAGCCGCTGGCAATGGCGCGGAGAACCTCGACGACCCGGTGTACGACAGGTCCCCCAGCTTCCCCCTGTGGTGGACCAACCCGTTTCGGCGCAACCTGCTCGACTCCGGTGCCGTCATAGTCGGCGCCGGCGCTCCCCCGCCCGGCACTCACAGCGCGGACTGGGGCCCCGACCGTTCCCGCCTCGACTTCTCCAACTTCGGCTCGTGCGTTGACGCGCAGGGTTGGGGCCGAGAGGTCACCACGACGGGATACGGCGACCTGCAAGCGGGAGGGAATCCCGACTTCTGGTACACCGACAGGTTCAGCGGGACTTCGAGTGCGTCCCCGATCGTCGTTGGCGCTGTCGCATGCGTACAGGGCGTGCTGAAGGCGAGCGACCGTGTTCCGCTGGACGGGTGGCAGACCCGTAAAGCGCTGAGGAACACCGGCTGGCCTCAGCAGGACGCGCCCGGACGCCCGGCCACCCAGCGGATCGGGAACCGGCCCGACCTGAGTCAGCTGATTCCGGCCGCGCTGGCATGATCGCCGGCGACCGCCGACGACAGTCGGCGCTGCGTGGCCAGAGCTAACAGCAACTCATTTTCCACCAGCACCGTGTCCTATGTGGGGACTGCCCATTGGTCCGGTCAGGGGGCGGGGTGCGTGACCCCGACCGTCTTCGAGGGGGACGCCGGCGCCTCCAGCCGTCTCCACTCGAGGTCACAGGGCTGTGACTGGACAGGCGCGTTGGCGGATTGTCACGCATGTTGGCGCAGCCGCCGGAGTGACTGGGCGCTCAAGTTCGCGGGCACAGCACGCACGCCAGGACCTGCTGCCTCGGCGACCAAGTCATGACCACCGTGCAGGGCTGGCGTCTCCTGCGAAAGGTCCGCTGCAGCACCAACCGGATCGCTGACCCCGTGAAGGCCACCGTCGCCCTTCATCAAGCCTCAAGCTGAGGTCGGAAAAGGCTCTCAACGTCTTTGCGCACTATGCGGTGCCGTATCCTGCGGTGGGACAGCCATCGCCGCTGCCTCGCTGGACCACTGCAGTAGTAGCCCATGTGGCGTGTAGCTGCCCGGGCTTGCGCCGGCCGCCGGGGAATACCAGATCAAAGGTATGCCCTGCACGAGCGGTGTCAGAGTCTGGGCCGACGGCCGGTTCGCTCCCGCACTGCGGAGGTCGTGCGCGACTTCCGGAGGCAGGGAGACTCGTCGTCGACGGCGTCCTCGGGCCGCAGACCTGCCCCGTCTCCTCAGCTGAACCCGCCGCATTGCGCCGCATTCGGCGCGGCGTGACGATAGAGGAAAGGGCCTGTTCCCAGCGGCAGTCCGCCACCTGACCGGTGTCGTGCCGTGATTGCGGCGGACCGTCCGCTCCGAGCTTCCCCGAACCCCTGAACAGGCGAATCGGAGGACGACGGACATGACGGAAGAAGAGCGCTTCACTGTTCCGGTGAGCAGGAGAGAAGACCTTGGAGCCTCGGGTGACGAGAAATCCCAGGACCGCAAAACGAACGTCACGGTGCGCCGGCCCTACCAGACGGGTCAGGTCCCTGATGTGCTCGTCGAACGCGAGGGCCGCGAGGGTGTACGTCCGGCTCCTGGCCGGACCACGAGGTCCGGGAAGAGTTGAGGGCCGGAGGGAGATGCCACGATGTTGCAGTATCTGAACCGGTGCCCGTTCACGGTTTCGGTGGCCATCATGCGGTTCACCCCCGGTTGCCCGGACGGCGGCGACTGGACGAAAGAAGGCTGGTGGAACATCCCACCGGGCGGCTCCAAGATTCCGTACGGCGGTGATCTGGACGACGTGAGCGTCTGGTGGTGCGACTTCATCATGGGCGGTGGGAAGGTGTGGCCGGGCTCGGGGATCACCCGCGCCCTGCCGTTGCGGGAGTTCAGCTGGTGTGAATGGACGGCCAGCACCGACTCCTTCGACGCCGACATGTTCCTGTACAACGTGGACAGCAACAACGACCAGATCTTCGACATCGCCCCCTGACCCGGCGCTGCCGCAGTACCGCCCGTGGCTGTACCAGCCGTCCAGTACCGGCGCGGGTGTCGAACTGCCAGTCGTCACCCCACATATGGACCTCGCCCGCCCTCCCTCGCCCGCCCTCCCGTTCCCGCCGAACGCAGGTCCGGCGGGAACCTGCCAAGTCCTTCTTCACTTCGGCGTCGAAGCCGAAAATCCGGACGTGACGCTGCGGCGCCCGGTGGAGGGCGTCCGAGAGGGCGCTTGTGCGGGGTGAACTGGGCGGCCACCGCGTTCATCCAAGCGGTGGCCGGCCGACGATGGCCTCCTCCTGCATGAGGGGAGGCCACCGGCGCGCTATGTGCTCAGCGATTGGTCCACAAGTTCCACACCCAGGGCCAGGCGGAGCCCTCGGCGCACTGATAACGGTCCCAGTGTCCACGATCGATGCCCTGTTGGCCGGCGGTCTGGCAGCCGCCCAGGGTCATGTACTTGCCGCGGTGGATGTTGAGGCTGTCGGCCGCCTGGACTGCGGCCACCCGATGGGATGCCGAGCCGGGTGCCGCGACGGCAGGCGCCGCCGCGCCCAGGCCGAGCCCGACCACGGCGATCGCTGCGTAAGCGGACAGTGCGGTGCGTACACGCATGGTGAAGGTCCTTTCGGTAGGGGTTCGAAGTTGGGTCCGTGCGACATCCGCCGACACGGCCACGACCACCGGCACGCTCACCCTTGGGGGTGATCTGCTCAGCCGGTACGCCGAGTTTGCGCAGGAAGCTGCGCCTTCACAACCAGATCCCGCTTGCTTCACTGATGTCGGGATAAATACCATCCTGACCTGCTGGGACGCACCCGTCCCGGGACATGGGACAGCCGGCGGGACGCCGTTGCCCCGCCAACGGAGAGGGCCATTTCGATGACCGGCCAACGGCCCGACCACGGCGCGACAGCACGGAAGCTGGGGCAGGCGCTGCGGAGCCTGCAACAGCAATCAGGGAGCACACTGCGCAGCCTCGAGACCCAGGTGCGTATCAGCGACTCGTCTCTCTCCCGCTACTTCCGCGGCGAAACCGTGCCTGCCTGGCCCGTGGTGAGGGACCTGTGCCACGCGCTGGGAGCAGATCCTGCCGAGTACCGCGCCCTGTGGGAAGCTACCGCCCAGCCCCCGCCCGACGAAGCAGTCACCACCGCCGACGCTGCCAGTCCGTCACGCTCGCCCGGCGTGGCCCGGTGGCACCGATGGCGCAAACCTCCGCCCAGCCGTGGAGCCATCGCCGCGGCCGCTGCCACGGCGGGTGGACTCGTGGCGGTGGGGCTCCTGTTGCTCCTACTCCCCCCACAGGGCGTGCCCGGTACCGCGCCCGCGGCACAGGACGGCGCAGACAGGAGCAGCGATGCAGGTGTTCTCGTCCACAACGTCGAGAAGGCATGCCAGGAACCACGCACAACGGAATGCGCACTCTCCCTGGCCTACAACCCCTACCGCCCCTATGTCACTGCCAACTCAGCCGACCGTGTCTGGCACCACGATCTGCTCGATGCCCGCTGCACCATCGCCAACGGCATCACTGTCACCGACGAGAACCACAAGCACACCAGCATCTGGATCCAGGTCACGCGAAACGGAAAACACCTCTGGCTCCCCGGAATCCGTGTCCACCCCGACAACCTGAACCAGCTCACCACCGCCCTGCCCCCATGCCCCCCTTGAGCGCCCATGTCGCCTCAATACGGCAGCAACCCTCCACACGACGCAGACGGCAGAACACACCAGCAGGCATCCGGCTGCCCCCTGTTCCCCCACCCCGGCCCGTCACGGCAGCGCTGTTGGCCTGCGGGGCGGTGGTACCGCGCGCAGGAGCTCCCACAGGGGACGGGACCCGTCGGCCCAGGCGGCCAGGGTGTGGCGGTCGATGAATTCGCCCAGGTGGACGGGCCGGCCGGTGCCGTGCAGGTCGGGGATCCGATGGCAACTCCCGCGTGACCCGCGCTGCGGTGTTCGCACTGGATGAGCCAGTGACGGCCGAAGGCTTCGGTGGCCTTCACATCCGCCCCGTGGTCGCCCACGCCGCCGGCCTGGACCGCCTCAGGTGACGGGGGGTCACGTCTGGCGACGCAAGTTCGCGGCCGCACGATCAACGATCGCCGCAGCCCTGGGAGCCTTGCTCGCGCCGAGAGACGGACGTTGCCGCCCGGGCATCTCCCCCGGGCGGCAACTGCGGGAGTATCGGGCGCCTCAGGGTGTACCCGTCAGCGGAGTGGCCAGGGCCTTGGTTTGCCGACTTGCCGCCGATGGTGCCGCTGACCGCGATGCAGGTTTCCGGCCATCGGCGTACACGGGTCGGCATAAATCGTGTAGTAGCCGTCGTCGACGTCGCCGACCCCCTTCAGCGGTGCGAGTGATCCACGCTTCCTTCCAGAACGCCGCGCCTGGGACGTTGCGCACTGCAACGGCACAGATCTTGTTGACCGCCCCGTTCCAGAAGAGAGATAGGGTGCCGGAGTTACCGATGGCCGCCGATTCGACGACGCTATAACCTGCCCCGCACAGACCGTTACGCGAGGCGTTGCGCAGTCGCGGGGAGCGCCAGCATCCCGGCACTCGCCAGGGCCAGCGCGCCAGCGACATGCCCTTATTACCCGTCCGCCGCCTCGGCAGCGGGCCGGGACGTGGCGGAGGCCAAGGTGCCGCAGTGCCCTGGGCCGGAATGCCCGGCCCAGGATCCCACCTGGCCGTTGAAGGACACGCAGGTACCAGGCGCGTGCAGATAGACCGGACCCGCGTACTGGGTGTAGTCCCCCTCGTCCCACACGCCGGCGCCGTCGCTCTCCCTGAAGAGACCCACATACATGAACTGCCGCGAGCCACCGGACTTGGGGACGGTGTAAGCGCAGTTCTCTCCTGTCGCGCTGCTGTAGTAAAGATAGGTGTAGCCGGTATTGAACTCCAGGGTGTCGATCTTGGTTCCGGCGCAGACAGCGGCAGCATGCGCGGCGCTCGCACCACCCGCGACCAGTCCCCCGGTACACAGGGCCAATATGGCGGCGGCAGCCGCCGTCCGCTGTGCGGACTCTCTCAACAGGAAGCGCACGTTGATCTCCTTCTGTGGAGATGGGCCATACCTGAACCAGATCAGAGTGTGCTGGCAGATAGGCAGAAAACAATTCGAAAACGCGTCAAACCGCTCTTTGCGGTTCCGTAAAGGACACTCGGCCTGACCGTGGCGTTGCCGGGAGGTCGCGCCTACACCCGGATCAACTCTCCTCCGGGTCTGCGCTCGAGTGCCTGCCGTGAGGCACACGCCAGACAGACCGGCGCCGATCACGCCGCCCCGGGGGGGGAAGTGTTCAGGTGGTCGCCCGATCGGGTTGCCGCTGGATGTGACGTCAGATGTGCTCCGCAGGAGTCAGCCGTGCAGCAGTTCCAGTCGGCGCTGAACTGCAGCGATCGCCCCAGGTCGCCGACCAGGCACATGACCGCGCAGCGCGACCAGGGGCGGGCCGAGTTCTTGAGCGCGTCGCGGATCCCGGAGCTCCTGCCACTGGTGGTGTGCACGGTCGACGGCATCTACGACTGCGGGATCGTCCGGGAGTTGCTGCCGCGCGAGGCGAGCATCGGCTGCGGACATCCACAGCTCGCAGCTTCGCGCTGGATCTCCGGCGAGACGTGCGAGGTCGGCCCGAATCTCGAGCCAGTGAATCGTCTGCGCGGAGCCGGCGCCGTAGGTGCGCAGCGCCCATTCTTCCCACATGGATGCGAGTGCCACGGCCTCGCTGTGTCGTCCGGCGTGGGCCGCGGCGAGGATCGCGGGCAGCGGATCGTCTGGTTCCGTTTGCTGGGGGCCCCGGCTCGGTGCCGGGCCGGCTGATGGTGCGGGAGTGGCGAGGGGCGTGATGTCGATGGCCAGGTGCAGTGCGTCGCCGGAACCGGCCTGCACCCCAACTTGAGCGATGGCCTGCTCATGAAGTTGAGCGAGCGGCGGATTGCTTCCACTGCGCCAGGTGGTGGCGATGGTCTTCAGGTAGGCCGGCTCTACGGTTCGGCGGCGTGGCGGCTGCGGGGCTACACGGCCGTACAGGCGTATCCCGTGGCCGATCGTGAGGCCGTCGTCACGGATGTGCTGCCAGGTGTCCGGGGTGGCGATCAGGTCGGCGACGACGGTGGTGGTGCCGGGTTTGCGTGGTTTTAGTTCCCCTGCCAGCCAGTGCCAGGGGAGGGCGGAATAGCGCAGGGTGGCCGGTGTGGTGCGGGCCAGGGCGAAATGGACCAGGTGCTGCTTGGTATCGAGGTGGAGCTGCCCGACCAGGAAGAGGGTAAGCGGACCGGGCGTGGTGGCCGCGGCGCGGATACGGGTGAGGACGGTCTGCGGGTCGATCGGATCGGCGAGTTCGACGATGGTCCCCGCCGTGGTGCCGGTCAAGATGCTGGGGGGGACGGCTGCGAGCGCGGGCAGGACACTCGTCGCATTGATGAAGCCGCTTCTTCCTGCCGGGGAAGCTGCGAGGAGCAGCGCGGTCCCCGGTGCTGTGTTCTCCACTGTGATCACCACATCAGCACGGTAACCCGTGCTCCCGGGGTGGATTACCAATCAGCCGGGAGTACGCAAGGGGCGGGCCTCAACGTTTTGGCCCCTCCTCGCCGACCAGTCACATATGTACTCGTTCTTACAGGGACCACCTCGTACTCCACCACCGTGTCGAAGTAATCGAGTCGACGGTCTCGGTCCCACGGACCGCTATCAGGTCACGAAAGTGGCGCCTGCTCTTCGCCATCGCCTCGATGGGCGGCACGGGCACCTCGGGCGTGCAGGCTGCCTACGGCCGGCTGTGATCGTGGCGTTCGATCGCGGGGCTCAGCGGCGCCCCGGTGGGCGCGAGCGCGGAGGAGGCGTGTCGCCATGCCCGGCAGAGCACATGGTTCGACTTCGAAGCCGATGCGGACTGATTTCCAGAACCAGTCGGTTCCGACTCCGGCATAGCCGCCCTCTCCCCGGCTGCCGTCGACTCGCCGTGCTGGCGGCGACGGACACCGACTGGAGCGACCGCTTCCCGACGCGAACCTTTCCGGAGCTGGTCCGACCCCAGCTGTAGAACTGGTGGCGGCCGGAGGTCATTACGGGCCGCCTGACGGCAGCGTTACGGCTGGGGCTTCTTCGCGAACACCCACCGGTTACCCGCGAGCGCGTCGTTCGGCTCGGGGAGCGGACCGCGTCCGTGCCGACGAGTGAAGTCGAAGGGGGTGTGAACCGATGTGGACCAGCCTTGGCTCGCCAGATCACCTGCGGAGTCGGGCCGCGGCTGTGCGTCGAACAGGTCGAGCAGGTCGATGCCGAGCTGGTGTTTCGTCGAGGTATAGAGGGGGCTGTCACGATATTCCAAGAGGTTTTTCTCGAGCTTGACCTCGAATGCCAGCGCACTTCCCCCCGTGCTCAACCTGTCCACCGTGTCGATGAGGTAGGTTTCGGCGGCAGCGGGCAGGTAGAACAGTAATCCCTCAGCCAGCCAGACGCTTGGTGCGGCGGCGTCGAAGCCGGCGTCGGTGAGCGCTGCGACCCAGTCGGCTCGCAGATCGATCGGGATCGGTATCCGAGTCGCTTTCGGGGTGGCCGACGTGCCGCTCAGCACTTTGTGCTTGAACGCAAGCACGCCCTCCCTGTCGATCTCGAAGATCACGCAGCCGGGGGGCCAGTCGAGTCGGTACGCCCGTGAGTCCAGTCCCGCCCCGAGCAGGACCACTTGGCGTGCGGCAGCTGTGCGCACCGACTGGATGAGGAAGTCGTCGAGGACTCGAGTGCGCAGACCGAAGTAGCGTGCGAATCGACCCCACAGGGGGTTCGCGTCCCCGTCCGGAACCTGTTGTATGCGCACCGGCCAGGCCGCGGACGCCGGTGCGGCACGTACGAAGTGTTCTGCGTATACGTCCCGTGCCAGGCTGTCGGGGCGGTGGGTCTCGATCGCTCGGGCTGCGGCGACCATGAGACCGGTCAGACCGACGCCGCCCTCCACCCCTTCCACATCGGTGTTCTGCTGTGCTGTGTCGGCCATGTGTACTCCCTTGGTGCGGGTAGGGACATGAGCGTGCTTGATGAACTGATGAATCTGTGGTGAAGGCACGGCTCCACAGCTTCGGGGTCCTGTTCCCGGGGCCGTACGCGGTGGGGGGCCAACTCTGCGGCCACCGGCTTTGTTCAGCGGCCTGATCAGTCCGGTCGGCCCGGCGTGGGTCATCTCGCCGCCCGGGCCGGCCCTGGCGGGGCGCGGTGTCCGTGGCTGTGGGGTGAGTGCTTTGCTCATCGGCATGGAACCAGGACGGGTTTGACCACAAGGCCCGCGTCACAGTCGCGTTCGGCCTCGTTGATGTCGGTGAGCGGGTATGTTCGGAGCAGCTGGTCGAAGGGGAACAGCCCGGCCTGCCACAGTGCGGTCAGCCGGGGAATCAGCAGTGCCGGCACCGCGTCCCCCTCGCAGATGTGGGAGATCCTCCGGCCTCGGTCCAGTGCCCCCGGATGGAGCGGGAGCGTGGTGTGGATGCGTGCTACCAGGCCGAGGTGACCGGTTGGACGCAAGGCCTGGAGCGCGTCGTTGATCAGCTCGGCGGAACCCGTGGTGTCCAGTGCGTACTGTGCTCCGCCGTCGGTCAGTTGCTGGATGCGGCCGGGCAGGCCGGGCGATGAGGCGTGGAGCGGGATCGCGTGGAGTCGTTCGGCGAGGGCCAGCCGTTCGGGATGCCGGTCGATGGCCACGGTCACCGCTCCGGCGGCGGTGGCCGCCATCACCGCTGCCAGGCCTACCGCTCCCGCGCCGAAGACGGCGATGGTGTCGCCGGGGCCGGCGCCGAAGGTGTTGAGGACCGCTCCGGCGCCGGTGAGGAAGCCGCAGCCGAGCGGTCCGAGCAGTTCGACGGGCAGGGAGGTATCGACCCTGACGGCATTGCGGGCCAAGACGATCGCGTACTCGGCGAACGAGGACTGGCCGAACCACCGGGGGGCCAGTTCGCCTCCGGCCGCGTCGGTGAAGCGTCCCGCGTTCTCCCTGCGTCCTCCGAAGAGGTTGAGGGAGGCGAAGGAGTCGCAGTAGGCGGGGGCCGCGCCCGTGCAGTTGCGGCAGTGTCCGCAGGAGTCGAAGCTCAGCACGACATGGTCGCCGACGTTCAGGCCGGTGTCCGGGCCGCCCGTCTCCACCACGGCCCCGGCCCCCTCATGACCGAGCACTGCCGGCAGCGGGGTGCGCCCTGCCGAACGCCGGACCGCGAGGTCGGTCCGGCACATCCCGCAGCCCGCGATCCTGACGAGGATCTCGCCGTCGGCCGGCCCCGCGTTCAGGATCACCTCCTCGACGGCGAACCGGTTTTCGTACGAGCGCAGCACCGCCGCACCGAACCTCATCGTCATGCCTCCTTCGGACGGTGCACGACGAACGGCCTCAGGTTCCCGTAGAGCCCCCAGGGTCCGCCCGTGACGCCGACACCGCTTTCCTTGGTACCCGCGAAGGGCTGCGCGAGGGACAGTTCGGCGTGGTGGTTGATCCAGGCTGTCCCGCACTCCAGCCGGCCGACGACCGCCTCGGCCCGGTCGAGGTCGCTTCCCCATACCGAACCGCCCAGTCCGAAGCCGGTGTTGTTGGCCGCCTCGACGGCTTCGTCGAGGCTTCCGTACGGCAGCACCGGCAGGACGGGGCCGAACTGCTCTTCTGTCACCACCGGGCTGCGGGAGGGGACATCAGCAAGGATGGTGGGGGCGAAAAAATAGCCCGGCCGGTCCAGTCGGTGGCCACCAGCCGCGACTCGGGCACCGTCCGCGAGGGCCTGGGTGGTGCAGTGTTCGACCCGGGCCAGTTGGGGGGCGTTGTTGACCGGCCCCAGCTCCGAGTCCGAGTTGAGGCCGGCTCCTACGACTACGGTCTTCGCGCGCTGCGCGAGGGCTTCGACCACCTGTGAGTAGAGGCGGGCCGGGGCGTAGACGCGTTTGACCGCCATGCAGACCTGCCCGCAGTTGCGGAACGCCGCCCAGAACAGGCGTTCCGTGATCCGCTCCACATCCACGTCCTCCAGCAGGATCGCGGCATCGTTCCCGCCCAGCTCCAGGGTGACCCGGGCGAGCGAGGCCGCCGCGCCCGTGGCGACGGCCCGTCCGGTGGGAACGGAACCGGTGAACGTCACATGGCGGATCCCGGGATGCGATGCGAGACGAGCACCGAGAGGCTCGCGGCCGGTGACGACCGTCAGTACGTCCTCAGGCAGGGCGGTGGAGATGACGGACCCCAGCAGTTTCGTGGCCAGGGGTGTGAACGGCGACGGTTTGAGCACCATCGTGTTGCCCGCGGCGAGAGCGGGCGCGAACTTCGCCGACGCGAGCTGGAGTGGGAAGTTCCACGGGACGATCGCGGCGACGGGCCCCAGCGGCCGCCAGTGGATTTCGCTGTGTACCGGTCGGCCGTCCGTGATGAGCTGGGAACCAGGGGTCAGCTCGGCGAAGTAGCGTAGACGGGCTGCCGTGCGGGCGATCTCGGCGTACGACTCGGACAGGGGTTTGCCCTGTTCACGGGTAAGCAGCGGGGCGAGGTCGGCCCCGGCCGTCTCGACAGCGTCGGCTGCCCTGAGCAACGCGCTGGTACGGGTGGCGGGGTCGGACCGCCAGCTGCGCCAGGCCTCGTGGGCCCGTTCTACGACGGCGTCCAATTCGTCCGGCTGCTGGTCGGGAACCTCGTCGAAGGTCTCGCCCGTTGCCGGATCGAGCACGGAGAGACATTCGCCGGGGGTCCCGGGCGGCCGACTGGGCGGGCGTGTAGGCATACCTGACGGTCAATTCGCAGCGGGGGAAGCGGGCGCGGCAGCCAGGTGTTCCCGGGTATGCCGGTTCATCTCCGCCCGGAAAGCGGCGATCAGTTGTGGCTGGATCCTTCCGGCGTTGCGGTCGCCCCTCTCGCAGACCGCTCCGCGTACTCCCACGATGTCTGTGCCGATACGGGTCAGCGCGCCGAGGTCTGCCGCCCTGATGCTGCCCGCGAGAGCGGCGAGCAGATCAGCGTCATGGGCCAACTGGACGAATTGCGCGCACAGGTCGGGCGACAGATGGTCGAACAGCCGTGTTCCGTCCTTGATCGCGGTGTCGAGCATGGCGGCGTCAGCACCGGAACAGCGTGCGATGTCGGGCAGCGCGAGTGGGTTGACGCATCCGATCCGGTGAGCGTCGGCGTAGCCGGACGCGACGACGAGCGCGTCCGGCCGGTGGTCCTTCACTGCCCGGACCACGCCTTGCATGACGTCGATGGCCTGTTGGGGCGTCGTGCATCCGTAGAGGCCGACCTTGATGTACGTAGCTCCGGAGACAACTGCACCGAGCGCCGCCTGAGCCACCGTGCCGGGCTTGTACGGTACGTCTCCCACGGTCGCGGAGACCGGCTTGTCCGCCGGGACCGCGGCACGGATCTCCCTGATGACCCACGGGAAGTTCGCACCGAGCGAGCCCTCGTCGGGCTTCTTGACATCGACGATATCGAGGTGCTCGGCCGCTTTCGCGCAGTCAAGGGCTTCCTCCACACCATCTGGAGAGATGAGCAGCAACAACGTGGTTCCTTCCACCGTATGTTCACCCGCCGAAGGAATAGGGCGAGTGTGCGCGGAACTGTTCGGATCACGTGCGGTCCGATCATGATTACCGGAACCTGCGGTCACCGGCAGGGCGTACGGAGTACCGAACGAATCATTGCCATGAGGAGTCCACGCCCTCCTGGCGCGCCGTCCCACGCCGGTTCGGACCACCTGCGAGCAGGTGCCATGAAGACCCGCCGGTGCCTACGAACAATCTTGGTAACCACAGTGGTCACCGACGGTGGTGTCCGGGGTCCGGTCCCCTGGTGGTGCTACGTCACGGTTCGCCACAAACAGACCACAGACCCACCACCCGTTCAGACCCCACAGGCCCCGGGCCGGCTACGGCGGGGGCGGTCGCCATCGGTGGACCGGCCCGGCCCACCGTCGAACAACCAGACACAGAACCGGAGGAAGAAGCCCCAGGAGCGCCGCGGCGCCACTCGGCCGACGGGAACCTGAGGATATGCGTTCCTCGCATCGTTGCGAGTCGTGTCGAATCACTCGCCGTAGGTCCTCGAGCGCCGCGTCGAGATCTTCGGGTGCAAAGTCCTGCACTCGGTTCCACAGCGCCAGGTACGGGGACGCCGGTGTCTGCACCTGCAGAGCGAAGACCCTGCGGACCGCCTCCTCCACACGGATGCTCCGGCGTGCTCATGGCGGATCATGCCGGGCTACGCAGTCGCCGAGGTGCGGTCGCCGAAAGGGCGGAGGTGGAGGCGAGAGCCATCGCTTCCGATGGCCCGTTCGCCCAGGTTTAACTATGTTGATACCGGTTACTGGTGCGGCGATGTCTGAAGAACGGGAAGACACGGCTGACGGAGACATCTCATGGGTCTGCGTCCGCTCTCGCTGTTGATGAGCCGACCCGTGTCCGTAGCCCCGACCGACGTTCCGCATACACACCCCACGACGAAGGGGAAACGAAAGTGACCGACACGTCGCACGAACCGACCACGATGGACTCCGGCGCCCCCGTGGAAAGCGATGAACATTCGCTCACCGTCGGCCCAGCGGGGCCGATTCTGCTGCAGGACTCCTACCTGATCGAGCAGATGGCCCAGTTCAACCGGGAGCGAATCCCCGAGCGCCAGCCGCACGCCAAGGGCAGCGGCGCCTTCGGGCATTTCGAGGTGACCGGAGACGTCAGCGGCTACACCAAGGCAGCACTCTTCCAGCCCGGAACGACGACCGACATGGTCATCCGGTTCTCCACCGTCGCCGGCGAGCGCGGAAGCCCGGACACCTGGCGCGACCCGCGCGGCTTCGCGGTGAAGTTCTACACCAGCGAAGGCAACTACGACATGGTGGGCAACAACACCCCCGTGTTCTTCGTGAAGGACCCGATGAAGTTCCAGCACTTCATCCGGTCCCAGAAGCGCCGTGCGGACAACAACCTCCGCGACCACGACATGCAGTGGGACTTCTGGACCCTCTCCCCCGAGTCCGCCCATCAGGTCACCTGGCTGATGGGTGACCGTGGCATCCCGCGCACCTGGCGTCACATGAACGGCTACACCTCCCACACGTACATGTGGATCAACTCGAAGGGCGAGCGCTCCTGGGTGAAGTACCACTTCAAGACGGACCAGGGTGTCGAGACGTTCACCCAGCACGAGGCCGACCAGATGGCGTCGGCCGACACCGATTACCACATGCGTGACCTCTTCGAGCACATCCGTGACGGCGACTTCCCGAGTTGGACGCTGTACGTACAGGTCATGCCGTACGCGGACGCAGTGGACTACCGGTTCAATCCGTTCGACCTGACCAAGGTGTGGCCGCACGGAGACTATCCGCTGATCAAGGTGGGGCGGATGACCCTGGACCGCAATCCCACCGACAACCACGCCGAGATCGAGCAGGCAGCGTTCCAGCCGAACAACCTGGTTCCCGGCATCGGCCCGAGCCCTGACCGCATGTTGCTGGCACGTCTGTTCTCGTACGCGGACGCACACCGCTACCGCATCGGAGCCAACTACCAGCAGCTCCCCGTCAACGCTCCGGTCGTGCCCGTGCACACGTACTCCAAGGACGGGGCGATGGCGTATCGGAAGACCACCGATCCCGTCTATGCCCCGAACTCGAAGGGCGGCCCGGCCGCCGACACCGACCGTTACGGGAACCCGCCGAGCTGGCACACCGACGGAGACATCACCCGTGCGGCGTATGTCTCCCATGCAGAGGACGACGACTGGGGTCAGCCCGGCACCATGGTGCGCGAGGTCCTCGACGACGCGGCACGGGACCGGCTGGTGAACAACGTCGTCGGCCATCTGCTCAACGGCGTGACCGAGCCCGTGCTCCGACGGGCTTTCGAGTACTGGTCGAACATCGACAAAGCGATCGGCGAGCGTATCGAGCAAGGGGTGCGCGCCAAGGCCGACGAAAGGGACCCCAAGGCCTCGGAGCAGGGCAACCCCGCGCGTCGGTCCATGCAGGACAAGGCCTGATCACCAGGCGTCCACCACCCCGGGCCCCTGAACCCTTGTCCGCGAAGTGCCGCGCTGCGCCCCGGCCCGGGGGCGCAGCGCGGGCTGCCTTCGAGAAATCTGGACCTGACGGGTCCCGTCGCTCCGGTGTGGCGCCGGTCGCCGCAATACGGGTCAGCCCAGGAGTCTCGCGAGGTGTGGTGGTGCGGCGGCCAAGGACCGGGAACCCTGCCGGCCCTTGCCAGACCGCAGGATGCCGATCACCGTGGTGAGGCCGGAGGAGTCGAAGAATTCCACGGGCTCCAGATCGATGATCAGGTGTGGCCTGCCCAGCCTGATCAATTCCCGAGCCCTGGTACGTAAGGGGCACGCTGTCGACGTCGATCTCGCCGGCGATGGTGAGGACGGCGATCGAATCCGTCGGTTGCCGGACGGTGAGGGCGAGGCTCGGCCGTCGCGTCACGGATGTCAGTGCTCCAGGCCGGGGTGCGATCGCGGCCAAAGCGACGGTGACCGCGGAAGATCACGTAAAGGATGCCGACCGCGGGGTCATACCCTACGACAACTGTTGCTGTGCAGAAACTTTACGAGGCCGACGGTGACCTCAGGAACCGTTGCGGACGGAGGTACGATATTCAGGGCCACACGCGTGTCCCGGAACCTTTGCCCTGGCTGTCCATGCGAGCGCATCCGATACCCGGCTTGTTTGCCCGGTCCGGTGGCCAGACGGACGAGTGAGGCGATGCCGGATCGGAGTGTCATCGATATGGGCCTGAACCCCGAACCCGACCACAGGTCCCGGGATGCGGCCCGTGAGGGTTCCGAGTTCGTCGAACTTCTGGAAGTCCTCTGGGAACACGGACGTGAGGCCGTGCCGACCGGTCCGGTATCTCCCTCCCAGCTCCGAGTGTTGTACACCCTGGACCGGGAGGAGGGCATCAATCTGCGCATGCTCGCCGAGGCCCTGGGATCGGCCTCCCCCTCGGTAAGCAGACTGTGCGACCGACTGCAGGCGACAGGATTCGTGGAGCGCGCCCCCAGCCCGGTGAGCCGTCGGGAGCTGGAGCTCCGGTTGACCAGCCACGGCAAGGCGTACCTCGTCGACCTGCGCACGCGCAGGGAAGAGGTACTCATGTCGACGATCGACGCCATGCCGGCCAAGGCGCGGCGTTCGCTCCTCGAAGGGCTCAGGGCTTTCCGCGGCGCGGCTGCGGCCTCCGGGCAGGACAGCAGCGGGGCGAGACCCTTGCGGTCGACCGGATAGAGCCACTCGCCCGCTCGCCCGCCCAGGTCACGCGTACGCGTCACCGGCGGAGGCACGCCGACCGAACCAGTCCAGGCAGACCACCAGGGCGTCATCGTCCAGCGGCGTGGTACCCCGGTGGTCCCTCAGGTCGCGGAGTACCGCCAGCGGCACCTGCTCGGACGGCAGGAAGCGGTGCGCGGACAGCGACCGCGCGAGGCCGCGCTGCCCGTAGCACTCCCCCGCCGCCGACGCGCTGTCGTAGACACCGTCGCTGCCGATCAGCAGCCGGTCGCCGGGTTCGACGCGCAGGTGCTCCGCGACGTACTCCGTCTCTTCGAACATGCCCAGCGGGAGCTGCGCGTCGAAGTCAAGGGACTCGACGCTGCGGCCCCTCAGCCGCCACATCCGTGGGGATCCCGCGTCCACTGCCTCCACCTCACCCGTCGCCAGGTCGAAGCGCAGCAGCAGGACCGACGCGTGCAGTGCGCCACGGTACTGGGTGTAGACGGCCTGGTCGGCGAGACTGGCCTGGCCGGCGAGGTCGAGACCGGCCCGCCGGGCATTGCGCAGTGCGTTGACGACGAGATTGGTCAACAGGGCCGCCTCCATCCCTTTGCCCATGCCATTGGTGACGGTGAGCGTGAGGTGATGGGCCGACACCGACCAGTCGAAGTTGTCACCGAAGATCGCGTAAGCGGGCTCCAGATGGGCACCCAGGGAGAATTCGGGGCACGCAACGGAGCGGCCGGGCAGCAACTGCCACTGCATCTCCGCGGCAAGGGTCAGCCGTGTGGCGCGGCGGGCGAGGAGGTAGAGGTCGGTATCGCGTTCGGCTACCAGGATCTCATGGCCGAGCGCCTCGCAGATCTGCTGCATCTCAGCCAGGTCCGCCCGGGAGCACCTACCCTCCGGCGCTGTGACGGTGAGGACACCGAGCCGGTCACCACGGACGGTCACCGGCAGGTGCGCGGTCACCGGGCCCGGCGTGATCCGCGGCTCCACATACGGCTCCTGGGCGCCGAAGGCTCGCCCCTGCGGGCTGCCATGAACGTGCACCGGTTCGGCGAGCGGCGCCTCGGACACCACCTGGAGCGTGGTCATGCCGTAGTCGGCGAGCCGCAGCTCCACACTCTGCACGCCGCAGTGCTCCCGCAGAGCCGCCGTGACGACGTCGAGGAGCAGATGGGGTGCGGCCTTGCGCAGCTCCCGCTCGACCGCAGCGAATCTGTCCACGTGATCCTGCTTCTCCATCGTGCCGCGCCGAGACCCGGGCCGTCTTCGGGCCCCGGCATTCGGCCCCCAGCGTACGGGCCTGAACCCGGGCCAGCTCGGCACGCCCCGAAAGGTCGCACCGGTGGCCGGGGCTGCTCATCTTACGATGTCCCGAGACAACTGTTTCCACACAGCAAGAAAATGCGCCGTACGGTGCATGGGGCCTCCGATGCGGGGCAAGGGCTCGGAAGGAAGCGCGCTCAGTACCAGGGAGGGTGGGAACAAGAAGTGATTGCTGAACAGACTGCCGAGGACGTACCGGCTGATGAGCTGTCGGCTGCGGAGGCCTTGCCGTCGCGCGTCGGTGAGCTGCCCTGGATCGAGGACGCGGGCAAGGTGACGCCGAAGGACGCCCGCGCCCTGTCGAAGCTGTTCTTCGAGCAGTTGCAGGTTCTCGAGGAGGGCACGCACGAGTACCAGTACGCGCGGAACACCCTCATCGAGATGAACATCTCCCTGGTCCGGTTCGCCGCCCGCCGCTTCCGTAACCGGGGCAGCGGCGACATGGAGGACATCACCCAGGTGGGAACCATCGGCCTCATCAAGGCCATCGATCGGTTCGAGCTCTCGCGGGAGGTTGAGTTCGCCACCTTCGCCGTCCCCTACATCGTCGGCGAGATCAAGCGTTTCTTCCGTGACACCACCTGGGCCGTCCACGTCCCCCGACGGCTGCAGGAGCTCCGCGTGGAACTGGCGAAGGCCAAGGACGAACTCGCGACCCACCTGGACCGTGACCCGACGGTGAAGGAGCTGGCAGCCCACTTGGAGCTCACCGAGGACGAGGTCACCGAAGGGATCATCGCCTCGAACGGCTACACCGCCGGATCGCTGAGCCTGCCGGCCGACACCGGGGAGACGACGAGCGCGGCGTCCCGTACTTTCGCCGACGTCCTGGGTGAGCCGGACTCCGCCATCGAGACGGTGGAGAACCTGCACGCCTTGGCCCCGCTCCTGGAAGAGCTCGACGACCGCGAGCGCCGCATCATCGAGATGCGCTTCGGTCAGGAGATGACCCAGTCCCAGATCGGCGCCGCACTCGACGTCTCCCAGATGCACGTGTCCCGTCTGCTCACGCGCACCCTCGGGAAGCTCCGGGCAGGCATGTTGGCCTGATCAGCCCGGCCCGCCCCCTGTCCTCACATCGAAGCGCGAGAACGAGCATGGACATGTAAAAAACAGTCCATGGGCGTCGCCAACCGTCCGGACCCGACCCTGTGCTTGGGGCGGGCTCCGACCGGGCCTCCGTCTCGTGAATTCTCCCGCCGTCTGGAGGCTTCGGAGATGGCCGTACACAAAAACCTGGGCTCTTTCGCGCATTAGGGGGCTTGTTCGGAGGGTGCACGGCGGCGCAGTCGCCACCCGGTCAGCCAGGAGGAGGCGGGGATTCTCTTCGCGCGAGCCTTGGGAGGCCGCGCCGAAGAACCGGCTCCGTGCGGTCGTGGCCGCCATGGTGGAGCCGGGGACGCTTGTGCTTCCGGACGCGGGCACGACGACCGCGCGCGTCGCTGCGCACCTTGCCGAGCGGGCCCCGCTGATGGTGGCAGTTCTCAGCCCGCAGGCCACGGTGCGCCTGGCCGACCGGCCGTGAATCGATCTGCCGACCGTCGGGCGCCTGTCCCGTCCCGTCGAACGATCTCTGGTCGACCCCCTTGGCCTGCGCACGCTCGAGGCCCTGACCTTGAGCTGTTTCGTGCTGTCCCTCGGCGGTGCGCACGCCGAGTACGGGTGGTCGGAGTCCAGGCTTGGTCGCATCCGCCGCCGCGATCGTTCGGACGGCACCCGACAGGGCAGCCCGTTCGACGGCCGTGCAGTCCAGTGAGGGATCCCGGCGCGCATCCCAACGGCCCAGCGATGTTGACGGCCCTTCGCGACGTCTGCGTCCCGTCCTGGCCTGCTCGACGGCAACGTGCCCGCGGACGCAGTCCGCAAGGAGGCAGCCGAGGGGACCGGGCTCATCATCGCCCCCGAGCCGGCCTCCTGCGTCTGCATGAGTCCTGGGTCCATCACCGAATGTCTGCACTTCGGATCGCCGCCGAGGGAGAGCACATCGAGCCCCTGGAACTCCCGATCGAGAGGGACCTGACGAAGATCCGCAGCGGGGACATCGCCGACGCGGCGCTGCTCCAGTGAGCCGTCCTCGACGGGCCTTTTCCGGCGCCCCGGCACACTCATGGCGTGATGCCCGGCGCCATTCCCCAGGCCGGTGGGGAGCCGGACCACGCTCATCCGATTCATCCTGATATGCGCCCTTCGGCGAGCCGTCCTAGCCTGACAGATATTGCTCGGGCACCGGGCAGTCGACAGCCGGTCAGCCGGCGGAGGGCGAGCTTCCATGGCGAAACGGCGTATGGGATCCGGAATGCTGGGCGAGTTGTCGGCCGAGTTCGCGGGCACGATGGTCCTCATCCTCTTCGGCTGCGGCGTGGTGGCCCAGGTGGTGGCCGGCGGGGCTTTGACGGATCCGCCCGGCGGCCTCGGAGACCACGACAGCATCGCCTGGGCGTGGGGGCTGGGCGTCACCCTGGGTGTCTACGTGGCGGCACGGCTGAGCGGCGCCCATCTCAATCCCGCCGTAACCCTCGCACTCGCCGCTTACAAGGGGTTCCCGTGGCTCAAGGTGGCACCCTACGCACTGGCCCAGACGGCCGGCGCTTTCGTGGCTGCGCTCCTTGTCCGCTGGAACTACAGCGAGGCACTGGCGAAGGCCGACCCCGGACACACCGTCAAGACGCAGACGGTGTTCTCCACCCTCCCCGCCAACGGCAACCCAGCTCTGCCGGTCCACGAATGGGGTGCGTTCCGCGACCAGGTCATCGGCACCGCCATCCTGCTGCTGTTGATCATGGCCATCACCGACCTGCTGAACACACCGCCGGGCTCGAACCTGGCCCCGTTCGTCATCGGCCTGGTAGTGGTCGCGATCGGGATGGCATGGGGAACCAACGCGGGTTATGCGATCAACCCGGCCCGTGACTTCGGCCCCCGCCTGGCGAGCTTCATCACCGGGTACGGCGGAGCGTGGAGAGATCAGTACGGAAATCTCTACTTCTGGGTCCCGATCGTCGGCCCGCTCATCGGCTGCCTGCTCGGCGCGGGCCTGTACAAGGCGTTGGTCGGCCGGTTCCTGCCTACCGCGGAACCCGAGCCACCGGGGCGCGTCCCGGCACCCGAGGACTGACCGCACCGGCCGGAAGGTGGCACATCATGGCGGACTTCATCGGCGCGGTGGATCAAGGAACCACCAGCACCCGATTCATGATCTTCGACCACGGCGGCAACGAAGTCGCCAAGCACCAACTGGAGCACGCCCAGATTCTCCCCCGCTCGGGCTGGGTGGAGCACGATCCGGTGGAGATCTGGGAGCGCACCAATTCGGTGATGCAGAACGCCCTCCGGTACGGCGGTCTGGCTCCGGGGGACCTGGCGGCGATTGGAATCACCAACCAGCGCGAGACCACGGTGATCTGGGACCCGCGCAGCGGGCGGCCCTATTACAACGCCATCGTGTGGCAGGACACCCGCACCGACGCCATCGCGGCGGACCTCGAACGCACGGGCCGCGGCGAAGTCATCCGCCGCAAGGCCGGACTGCCGCCGGCGACCTATTTCTCCGCCGGCAAGATCCAGTGGATCCTCGAGAACGTCGACGGCGTACGGGAGGCCGCCGAGAGGGGCCACGCCCTTTTCGGCAACACGGACGCTTGGGTGCTGTGGAACCTGACCGGCGGTCCCGACGGCGGCATCCACGCCACCGACGTGACCAACGCGAGCCGCACCATGCTGATGGACCTGGTGACCCTCGACTGGGACGACGAGCTGCTGAGCTTCTTCGGCATCCCCCGGGCGATGCTCCCCACCATCAATCCCTCCTCGCATCCGGACGCCTTCGGTTCCACTCGCACCTCCCGTCCACTGCGCGCGGCCATTCCCATCGGCGGGGTCCTCGGCGACCAGCAGGCGGCCACCGTAGGACAGGTCTGCTTCGCACCCGGGGAGGCCAAGAACACCTACGGCACAGGCAACTTCCTCCTGCTCAACACCGGCACGGAACTGGTCCGCTCCGAGCACGGTCTCCTCACCACGGTGGCGTACCGGTTCGGTGACAGCCCAGTGGTCTACGCGCTGGAAGGTTCCATCGCCGTGACCGGCTCCGCGGTGCAGTGGCTGCGCGATCAGATGAAGATCATCAAGACTGCGGGCGAGAGCGAGGCCCTCGCCCGCAGCGTCAGCGACAACGGCGGCATGTACTTCGTCCCCGCGTTCTCGGGTCTGTTCGCCCCCTACTGGCGCTCCGACGCCCGAGGAGCAATCGTCGGGCTCGCCCGGTACAACGACAACGCCCACCTGGCACGGGCAACCCTGGAAGCCATCTGCTACCAGAGCCGTGACGTCGTCGAAGCCATGGAGCAGGACTCCGGCGTCCACCTCGACGTCCTCAAGGTAGACGGCGGGGTCACCGCCAACGACCTCTGCATGCAGATCCAGGCCGACGTCCTCGGCGTCCCGGTCAGCCGTCCCGCCGTCGCGGAAACCACCGCTCTCGGCGCCGCCTACGCGGCAGGGCTGGCAACCGGCTTCTGGCAGGACACCGACGAACTGCGCACCCATTGGCACGAGTCCGAACGGTGGTCGCCGCAGTGGTCGGCCGACCAGCGCGCGGAGGGCTACGCAGGCTGGAAGAGGGCCGTGGAACGTACCCTCGGCTGGGTCCACGTCCCGTAGGCCGCCGCGGCGGTACCGTCTGTTCAGCACGACGGACCCTCCGCAGCCGTACAGCGCGTCGGATAAGGTCGCCGCCATGCTGCGACTCGGGATCCCCGTCATCGGTGTCTCGGACGTCCCCCACGCGGTGGCCTTCTGGACCGCGGCTATGCACCTGGTCGCCACCGACGAGTGGCACAGCGGAACATGGCGGACGCTCAATCACGCCGACGGCTCCGGCCGGGCCCTCGGCCTGATGCACAGCACCTCGCCCGCCGAGCCACGACCCCGTCTCCACCTGGACCTCTTCACGGATACGGCGGAGGAACAACAAGCTGAGGTCCGGCGACTGGTGGGTCTCGGTGCGCGGACCGTGGACTGGCACCTCTACCCGCCGGAACCGGATTTCGTCGTTCTCGCCGATCCGGACGGCACCGTCTTCTGTGTGGTGGACCTGAGCCACGCACCCAGCGGGGGTGACCAAGCCGGCGCCCTGATGGACCGCGCATGCCCTCGGGCAGCTTCCGGGCACCTCGCGTCGGGCACCGGGCCCGTGTGGCGCCCGCCATGGACCTGCATTCGTCCTCGCGATTCCTGTCGTGCAATGCTGAACAGCACGTCAGACTTGGCGGGTAAGCGAAAGAAAGCGCAGGGTGAGGGCAGTGCGGCGGCGGGGCGGGGCCATCATGTGGGATCGGTTCGCGGCGTCCGATCCAGGACTGCTGCGGCTAACGGCGGGGCTGCGGACCGTCTCGGCGGTCGCGCTCACCCTCGGAGTCCTGGCCCCCTTCGGCACCGATGTCACCCATATGGTCGCCGGTGCGATGACAGCGATGACCGCCACCTTCGCGATCAAGGACACACTCGTACGCGATCAGGCGGTCACCCTCGCTCTGGGCCTGCCGGTCGCGCTCGTCGCGACGTCGTTGGGTGCGCTGCTGGCCTCTCAGGTCATCCTGGGTGACCTGTTTTTCGTGGCCCTCATCTTCGGAGCCGTCTACTGCCGGCGCTTCGGTGATCGTGGGACCGCGCTGGGCCTCATCGGCTTCCAGATCTACTTCCTCTCGCTGTTCGTCGGAGCGGCGACGACTACCCTGCCGGCGCTCTGCCTGGCTCTTTGCGTCGGGTTCGGCTGCAGTGCGGTGGTGCGATTCGCCGTCGTCCCGGAAACGCCCCCACGCGTCCTGGCACGACTGCGCGATGCCTTCCGGACGCGGGTCGCCCAGCTCATCTCCATGCAGATCGAGCTGCTCGACGCCGAACCCGGGCAGTTGGAGAGAGTGCTCGACGACCTGCGGCGGCGCACCGCGCGACTGCATGAGACCGCTCTGATGATCCAGGGCCGTCTGGAGGAGGGCACACAGGACACCGACAAGGCGGCGCTGCTGCAACGCCGGGTCGCGGACGCCGAGATCGCCACGGAACGGTTGGGCATGCTGCTGCTGAACGCCCGCAGCGCCGAGCGTGCGGACACCCTCACGCTTCATCTGCCGCACGCGCCCGTACCGCTGACCGGGGACTGGAGGCCTGCCGATGACGACGCGACCATAGCCCTGCGCCGGGACCTGAAGGCTCTGCACCTCCTGGTCATCAGGCCGGCGTCGAACGACGAAGGCACGGCGGTGGCCCACATCCGCAACAGACTGCTCGGCTATCGCGACGAGGAGAGGCTTCCGCCCGCGCCCGCCGGCATCCAGGACGCCTTCCGCGGCATCGGCGAGGCCGCCCGGTCCGTGCTGGGTCTGCGACTCGCACTGGACGGGCCTCAGGACGAGTCCGACGACTCGCCGGCGACCACCCGTTCCCGCGAGGAGTTCGACGCGGAGGACATCGCGCTCGCCTCTTCCGAAGAGCCCGAGGACGAGGAGCGCACCGGCTTCCAGCGGCCCACCACGAGGGCGGCCTTCCAGGTGTCGGTGGGCTCGGTCCTGGCCATCATCGGCGGTGAGCTCCTGTCCACCCAACGCTGGTACTGGGCCGTCCTCACGTGCTGGGTGGTCTTCCTCAACACCGCCTCAACCGGCGAGATTCTGGTGAAGGGCTACCGTCGGCTCCTGGGCACCCTTCTGGGCGCCGTGGCCGGTGTCGCGCTGGCCGGACTGGTCGGTGACCATACCTGGGTCGCGTTCGCGCTGGTCCTCGTCTTCATCTTCGCGATGTTCTTCACCGCTCCGCTGTCGTACGCGCTCATGTCCTTCTTCGTCACGGCCATGCTGAGCATGCTCTACACCCTGCTGAACTCGTACAGCTTCGATGTGCTGGTGCTGCGCATCGAGGAGACCGCGATCGGCGCCGCGTGCGGTGTCATCGCCGCCGTACTGGTGTTGCCGGTGCACACCGACCGGCGTACCGACGAACTTCTGGGCACGGTCCTGGACAGGCTGGGCGACGTCGCGTCCGCATCGGTGGAGCAGCTCAGCGGCGGGCCTGCGTCCGATTTGCTGGGGAAGGCCCGCAGCTTGGACACGGCACTGGACGAACTGCGGGATTCCACCAAACCGTTGACCTACCCGATCACTCCGCTGCGCGGCCGACGGCAGACCGTCCGCTATCTGGTGGCGCTGCTGGAGACATGCGCCTACCACGCCCGCGCGCTCGCGGCGACGGCCGAGCTCGTGCCGCACAGCAAGACCGTCGCGGCGGATCCGCGGCTGCATCGGGCCGGGCAGCGTATCGCCCACAACATCGAGGTACTTGCCGCGTATGTGGAGGACGAGCGGGCGCGGGGCGAGGTCCGGTCGGGTGCCAGTATCGTCTCGACGTTGCGGGACGAAGGATCAGGCACCCTGCCGTCCGGGTCGGTGGCCTCCCGCGTGCTGCGTCACCTGCAGCGACTCGACGAGGGAGTGGTCGGTCTTGCCCGCCCCTTGGACGTGCCGGTAGCCGAGCGTGCCGGGGCGAAGGCGGTACGCGGCTGAACGGCTCGGGTACTGCTCCGGCGCCCCGGACCGCTTCTCCACGACCGGCGAACAGGGCAGCCAGATCGTCGCCCTTCGCGAGCGGGCCCCCGGCCTCCGAGGTTCGCCGGTGGAGATACTCTGCTGAAGGAAGGCTGCTCCCCGTGCCCGATGCGGTCGACGCCGACGGCATCGCCCGCTGGCACGTGCCCCTCCCTCCCGACAGCCATCGCGCGGTCACCCTCTTATACGAACTGCCGGCGAGCGTCAAGGTCACCGGGCTGTGAAACTGAACGGTCCGCCGCACTGCGAGCGGACCTCGCGCCGAGGTGCGCGCTCGTCCGCCGGATGCGGTGGCTCTCACGGTTCTTCCTCGAGACTGGATCCGCCGTGGCAGGCCGGCTCGCTACAAGTTCCCGCGCCACCTGCCGCTCCCGCACGCCCTGGCGATGACTCTGCACCGGTCAGGTGGGCAAGCTGGACTGCGGGCGACGGTGGCGCGGGAACTCATGGCCGAGGGACGAAGCGGATCACTTGATGGTGGTCCGGCGAACCTCCTTCAAGGCTGCGCAGTTGGTGTTCTCCACCGACACGTACACGTTGGCGATATTGCCGCCCCAGCTCACGCAGTAGCCCTTGCCGTAGGCGTAGGCCGGCCCCGCGTACGACGTGAAGTTTCCTGAGTCGTCGGCCCACTGGTCGGTGGCGGGAACGTAGATGTACGTCGACATGGACGTGGCCGCGCCCGGGCTGGAGCGAATGGTCGCGACGCAGTTCTTGCCGTTCGAGGAGTTGTACGTCAGGTAGACGGTACCCAGCGAGCCGACGGGCACCGAGTTCACGGTTTTGTAGCCACTGCCGCAGACGCCCTGGGGTGTGACGTCGGGCGCGGCGGAGGCGGTAGTGGCGAAGGCGGTCGTGGCACCCATCACCAGTGCGGTCAACGCACCGGCAGCCGCAATGGAACGCGCGTTTCTCATATATCCCCCTTGTATCCCTGAGAGCGGTTTGCTCCTACTTGATGGGACCGCCGATCATCCCCGATGGTTGTGCCGCGTCCGGGACCTTGTGCCGGACGACGGCCGCACAGATGGGGATGCGCTCGTTGTGACACGACGCAGGGGACCTGCCTGACCGACACCGGCTGAGCCCTTTCCCTGTGGGCGGACAACACGGCGTCAGCGCGCCCAGGCCTGATGGGAGGCCGACGGGAGAAGGCATCGCACCGCTCTGCGGCTGATGGCCGACCGTGCGCAATGGCTTCAGTCGGCAGCTACCACGTCAGCCCCGCCCACTTCGGGAGGATGGCCTGCGCTGGTTTCACCCTCGCCCCCTTCACGGTCGGGCGACGCGATACCGACAGCGACGGCTTGCTGCCGGACGGGAAGGCGAGGGCCCCCGTCGCGGGTGACTGCACCGGAGGCGGGTAGACGTTCGGCGAGACCCGCCAGAAGCCTGGCGTAGGCCGCGCGCTTCGGCCGCCGCGGCTCCGCCTTCCCGCTTTCCCAGTTACCCACCGCTTCTCGTCGCACTTCGAGCGCGGTGGCGACCTGAGCCTGGCTCAACCCGGCCGCTTCGCGCAGCCGCTTACGTTCGGCAGGCGCTGGCAGTCCGTCCCGCGCGACCTGTTGGAGTAGTGCGTCGACAGCCCCGAACAGCTCGTTCCCAGCGGACAAGGGACCACCTCCCAGGACGACGATACCCCCAACCACTCGGCCATCCGCGCCCGAACCGCACACGAAACGCTCTTCCCCGGCTCACCCTCGGGGCCGGCGCGACAAGACATGTCGAACAAACCCGACCTGACGTGAAGTCATAGCGCCCGTTCCGTTCGTCCTGGATTCAGCCTGCTTCCGTCTTCCATGACCAGGCGTCCGCCTCACCGGGATCTCGGACGGGTCCGCTCCCATGCGAAGTCGGCTACCGAGGGCTCCGGTTGCGGATGCCCTCACCACATGTGAGAGATTGTCATTCCTCTTCCTGAATCCTCTGAACGGGAACGGTTCAGGAGCCAGGAGCAGAAGACGACAGAATCGGGCCGCGGCATGGCAAACGCGCTCATCAACAGGGCTTTATGCGGCGCGCGTTCGCCGCGTTCGCGACCAGATCCCCACCTCTGGCAGGGGCGCGACCCGGTGATAGCATCCCCGCATCTGTGATCTTGATCCACTTGGATTCAGATGCTGATCTGCGATCGGCGGCCTGCCCTCCACGCAACAGCGGCCCGGCAACGCCGAGTGGCTGTGTCGCGGGTCCTCGCGAGGTATGTCCGTCGCCGTCCGCCTGCGCCGGGAAAGGTTTTCATGAATCAAGACGCACTCGTGTGGTGCATGGTTGCGGTGGCGGCGACAGCCGTTGCCGCGGTCGTGGCACTCGCTGCCCGTAACAGAGCCCTAGGGGCGAAGAAACAGCAGTCCGAGGCAGAGCTGAGGCGCCAGCTGCACGCATCCGACAGCCAACTCCACCTCTCGCGCGCAGAACTGCAGCGCTTCAGGAGCGAGCAGGACGGAACGCTCCGGGAGGCCAAGGAAGCGGCGGAGGAGAACACCAAGGCGGTCCTCAAGGGCGCGGCCAGCTTCCTGCAGAGTCTCGCGGCGGAGCAGACGACGCTCCTGGACGGCGTCCAGCGGAAGTACGGCGGCCACGCCGTGCTCAGCGACCTGCTGGAGGTGAACCACGCCAACGCGCAGATGGCGCGCAAGGCGCAGGGCATCGCGGTCATGTGCGGTGCACCGCTCGGCCGCCGCAACAGGGCCGCCAGCGTCTACGACGTGGTGCGCAGCGCCCAGGGGCAGATCCGTAACTTCCACCGGGTTTCCGTCATGCAGCAGACCGCTCTCGCGCTGAAGGCGTCCGCGGTGGCGCCCGTCGCCCTCGCCGTGGCCGAACTGCTTGACAACGCTGCCAGCTTCTCCCAGCATGACGCACCGATCGAGGTAACGTTTCAGCGGGCCCAGAGCAACCTGTGCATCGTCATCGACGACGCCGGCGTCGGTATGAATGACGAGGACCGCCAGCGGGCGACCGACCTGCTCTCCGGCGATGTCCTCCCCCGCCTGTCGCAGCTCGGGAACCAGCCCAAGTTCGGCTTCCCGGTGATAGGCCTGATCGCACGTCAGTACGGCTTCAAGGTGGATGTCACCGGAGTCTCCCGGTACGGCGGCGTCCGGGCCGTCGTCCTGCTGCCCGAGGAGCTGTGGACCATGGAGGAGACACCGCCTGCCCAGGAAGCGCCCGTCAGCAGCATTCTGCGTGCGGAAGGCCGGTCGCCGAGCGGGACATCGCGTACGACTCACGGCCTGCCCAAGCGCGGAGCGCGCCAGGCGCCCATCGCGAGCGTGCCGGACCCGGTGACGACGCGATCGGCGCCACCGACACCTGAGAGGACCGGCCGTTCCTCCGGACGCAGCCTGGGGGCTTTCCAGCGCGGCACCCTGTCAGGCCGCAATCTCGATACCACGTCGCCCGAAGGGTCCGAAGACGCATGACCGCAGACCTGTCGTGGATGCTCGAGGACATCGTGCAGAACGTGCCCCGGGCACGGCACGCCGTCCTGTTGTCCGCGGACGGCCTTCCCCGTGGGGCCACGGAGGGCATGGCCGAGAAGGAAGTGCGTACCATCTCCGCCGCCATGGCCGGGATGCAGTCGCTCAGCCGGGCCACGGCCCACTTCGCCGGACCGGAGGAGGACCGGCAGTGGAGTCAGACGATCATCGAGTTCTCCCACGGGTGGAGCTTTCTGATCGGAGCAGGGCAGGGTGCCTACCTGGCCGCGGCCGCCGCACCCGATGTGGACATGCAGCAGATCTCCTTCCGTATGCACCGCCTTGTCGCCCGGCTGGGAAACAACCTCACCTCGCCCCCCAGAGTCAATACCGCGGATGACGCCGGGACGCGGAACACCGGGACCGCCCGGCGTGGAGGGACGGGCGATTCGGGTTTCGTGCTCGCCGATCTCGACCAGGTGATCGCCGATGTACAGGGGGCCCGTCACGCCGTGTTGCTGGGCTCCGACGGGCTGCCCCGGGGGGCGACCAGCGGGCTGAACCGAGATGTGGCGGACACGATATCCGCGGCCATGACGGGCATCCACGCCTACAGCAGGGTCACCTCGCAGTTCGCGGGCGTCCAGGAGGACGCCGCGTGGCGGCAGACGGTCATCGAGTTCCAGCACGGCTGGATTTTCCTGATATCGGCAGGTACAGGGGCATTCCTGGCCGCCGCCGCCGAGCACGACTGCGACATCGAGGAGTTCACCACCCGCCTGCACGAAGTGATCCCGAAGCTGACCCCGTCGGCTGCGGGCGGAGAGGGGGTGGCCCATGCCTGACGAGTCCGGTCACGAGCTGGAGCTGACGTCGACGTTAGTCCCTCTCTTCGTCATCACCAACGGACGCGCTCTGCCCCCGGACCACGAGTACGAGCACACCACACTCGTCATGGCGGCGCAGGACGCATCGGCCTCGGCGCGCACGCTCTCTCCTGAAGCCGGCCAGGTCGTGGCCCTGGTCACCGAGGGTTTCCTGTCCGTCGCCGAGGTGGCCGGCCACACGCACCTGCCGCTGGGCATCGTGCGCATTCTGCTGGCGCAGTTGGAGGAGGACAGCCTCATTCTCGTGCGGAGGCCGATACCTCGCGCCGAGCGTGTCGACAGAGAACTGGTCAGCGCCGTGCTCGAAGGCCTGAAGAATCGATTCGGAGCGTAACGCGTGTACCTGGATCCAGACGTCTCCCACGCGGTGAAGATCCTTATAGTCGGGCACTTCGGGGTCGGAAAGACCACCTGCATCGCAAGTCTCTCCGAGATCGAGCCGCTGCGGACCGAAGAGGAGATCACCGAGGCCAGCGAGGGATTCGACGACCTGTCGGGCACACCTCACAAGAAGACCACCACTGTGGCCATGGACTTCGGCCGCCTCACCCTCAGCGACTCGCTGGTCCTCTACCTCTTCGGAACGCCTGGCCAGGAGCGTTTCAAGGAGATGTGGGAGGAGCTGTCGCGGGGTGCGCTCGGCGCGCTGGTCCTCGTGGACCCTGAGCGCCTGCACGAGTCCTTCCCCGTCCTGGACTTGGTCGAGAGCTTCGGTCTGACGTACGCCATCGGGGTCAATCACTTCGAAGGGACCACGGATTACCCGCTCGACGAAGTCCGCGAGGCTTTGAACCTGACCGCCGACACGCCCGTCGCCAGGTGCGACGTCCGTGACGAAAGAACCTCGGCGCAGGCACTCATCACCCTCGTCGAACATCTCATGTCCCAACTCGGCTAGGAGCGACGCACCATGCAGCAGCCGCTTGACCCGCAGGAGATACCTCCCGGGTGCCCCGTGCACGAGAACGTCCGGCTGTACGGCCCCTCCTTCGGAGCCGACCCCGACGGCCACTACGCGCATCTGCGTTCGTTCGGCATGAGCGCACCGGTCGACATCGCCCCGGACGTGGAGGTCGAGCTGGTCACCAGCTACGACGCTGCCCTCTATGTCCTGCAGAACCCCGCTTCCTTCGTCCGGGACTCCCGCCGCTGGAACGCGCTGAATGAAGGCCGGGTCCCGGCAGACAGCCCGGCCCTGCCGATGATGAGCCACCGCCCCAACGCGCTGTTCAGTGACGGTGCGGCGCACGCCCGGCTGCGCCAGGCGGTCACCGACAGCCTCGCCACGATCAACGAGCTCCAGCTCGTGAGGCAGACGCAACAGTCCGCCGATTACCTGATCAGCCGCTTCAGCTCCCAGCCCCGCGGCCAGGCGGAGCTGATGGCGGAGTACGCCCAGCCGTTGCCGCTGCTGGTCTTCAGTGATCTGTTCGGCTGCCCGCCGGAGATCGGTGACCGTGTGATCGCCGGGATCAGTGGCATCTTCGAGGGCACCCCGGGTGCCGACGAAGTTCTGGGTGGAGCGCTCACGGAGCTGATCGCCCTCAAGCGGCGTCGTCCCGCCGCCGACCTGACGACGCGTTTGATGGAGCATCCGGCCCAGCTGAGCGACGAGGAGGTGCTGCACCAGCTCGTGACCCTGCTCTCCGGCGGTACCGCACCCCTGACGGCCACGATCGGGAGCAGCAGTGCGTTGTACCTGGGAGAGGAATGGCAGACCGGACTGCCGGTCGAGGACGCGGTTTCCCAGAGCCTGTGGAATTACGCGCCGATCGCCAACTACGCGGCTCACTACCCGGTCCATGACGTCGAACTGGGCGGCAGGACGCTTCGGACCAACGACCCCGTGCTGATCTCTTTCGCCGCGGCCAACACCGACCCCAAACTGACCGAGCACCGCCAGCAGCTCAGTGCCAAGGCGCACCTCGCCTTCGGTGCGGGCCCGCACGCGTGCCCCGCCAAGGACCCGGCGTTCATGATCGCGGTCACCGCGGTCGAGACCCTGCTCAACCGGCTGCCCGACATCGAGATGCGGGTTCCGTTCAAGACACTCGCCTGGACGCCGAGTCCGTGGAGCCGTTCGCTGGTGACCCTCCCGGTCCGGTTCACGCCTCGAGCCCAGCCTTCGGCCGCTGCAGGACCCGCCCACACGGAGCCGGGTGGCACACCTCAGCAGGCCGCGCCCGGCGGACAGCCCTCCGGTTCGCAGGCTTCCCAGCCGCAGGGTGCTGCGGCGCCACAGCACAAGGGGGGTCTGTTCAGCCGATTCCTGGCATGGACGAGAGGGGAGTGATTTTTGTTACCCCCTGATGCCCCTGTGTTATTGGATGCTTCAAAGATCTTGTGGGTATGCATGGCGGCTGGTTCTAGAAAGGAGCCGCCATCATGGGAGTCACCGCAACTCCGTCGTCCGACCGCAGGGCCTCCGCATCCCTCTTCTCGCGTCTGCGGACGGCACAGGGGCAGGCTGATCCCTTCCCGATATACGAGGAGCTGCTGTCCAGGGGTGGGGTGAGCCCTGCTCCGTGGGGTGGTTCGTTCGTCACGGGCTTCGACATGTGCGATCAGGTACTACGCAGCCGCGACTGGCTGGAACCCGACAAACGCTGGCGCGAGCGGCAGGGATCAGGCACACGCTGGAACGCCTCGTCCTCGCGGGAAATGAGCAACACGCTGGCCGCACTCAATCCCCCCGACCACACACGGGCCCGCCGGGCGGCCGGCACGTTCGACCGGGCCACGGTGGGGCGGATCGGCCGGTCGGTGAGCCGGACGACCGATCAGCTCCTGAGCAGCCTGGTGGAACGGTTGCGGGACGGGGAAGCGGACTTCTCGGCCCTCGTGGGCGAAGAACTGCCGGTCGCCACCATCGGTGACTGGCTCGGGCTGCCTACTGCCGACTGGCCTCGTCTGCGAGAGCTGACCCACGACCAGGTCTTCACTCAGGAACTGCTCCCGTCGGCAAGCCAACTTGCCGCATCGGATGCGGCCACGGCCGAACTGCGCGTCTACTTCATGGGCCTGGTGAAGGATCGGCGCGCCCGCCCCGGCGAGGATCCGGTTTCCCGCTGGATACGGTCCTGGGACGCCGTGGAACCCGACCGCGACAAGGCCGACGAGGCCGTCTACTTCCTCGTGCTGTTCATCCTCCTGGCCGCCCTGGAAACCACCGCGACCCTCCTGACGACCATGACGCTCCTGCTCGTCGAGAGCCCGGCACGGTGGGACCTTGTCGCGGACAACCTCGATCTGGTCCCCGCGTTCGTGGAGGAGGCACTGCGCTACGACCCGCCTACCCATGTCATCAGCAGAGTCGCCGCCGCAGACTGCGTACTGGGCGACATAGAGATACGCAAGGACGAGATGGTGCATCTCATGGTGGGGGCTGCCCATCGGGACCCGGCGAAGCACAGGGAACCCGATGTATTCGACCCCTTTCGCCCACAGGCACACCTCGCCTTCAGCGGCGGCATCCACTACTGTCTCGGCGCACCGCTGGCCCGGCTGGAGGCCCAGACCCTTCTCGGTCACCTCATCCGTCGCCTCCCCCGTCTCACCCTCGTGCGCCGCCCGACGATGGCCCCCCGGGTCGCGTTCCGGCGCCCGCTGAACCTGGATGTCGCTTTCGCATGAACGAAACCGTCAGTTCGCTCACCAGCTCCTCCCGCAAGGCGATACGTGTCGAGGAGGACGGACCCGTGCTCCATGTCCGCCTCAACCCCTGGGACCAGGAAGACACTCTGGGCGCCGCCGTCGTCGATGATCTCCTCCTTCTGCTGGATGATCTGCACGAACGCCCCGACATCCGCGTCCTGACTCTGTCGTCCATGGGTTCGGACTTCTGTCTGGGCGCCGACCGCAACGAGTACCAGGCGGCGCTGGCCGCGGATCCGACCGGATCCGCGTTGCGGCGCATCGCGGACAAGGCTCAGCGCCTGTGCCAGGCAGTGGAGAACACCCACGCGGTCACCATCGCCAGGCTCCACGGCCGGGTGATCGGTGCAGGGCTCGCGCTGGCCTCGTTCTGCGACCTGCGCGTGGGGGCGGACACCTGCCGCTTCCGCATGCCGGAGATAGGGGTCGGGCTCCCACCTGCCTGGGGAGGAGCCATGGGCCGCCTCGTCTCCGAGGCCGGTGCCGCCAGGATCCGTGAACTCATGCTGACCTGTGACGTATTCGACACCACCACCGCCCACCGGCTCGGCCTCGTCCACCGGACCGCCCCCCTCGACCGACTGGACGAGGTCGTCAACGGCTGGACGAGGCCTCTCGTCCGGCGCTCGCCCGAAGCCCTCGTCCTGACCAAGCGCATGCTGGCCGGCTACGCGCGGGCCGATCGAACGACGGATGCCTCCCTGCTCGACTCCCACCTCCTGACCGCCCACATCAACCAGCAGCGATAGCCGACCCCCCGCCCGGTGCCCGGTGAGATTCTCGACTACGCGACGGGCCGTCCTCGGTGCTCGGCGACCGGATGCGAGAGACCCGCCGTGGAAGGGGTCGCTCGGCTGCTTCAGTCCGGATCACGCCGACCCACGAGGCCGACGCGGTCCGGGCGAAGGGCCCCTGGTGGCTCGGCCTACGGCGCACGTCCGCACCGGCATGATGGTGTACAGCTGACATCCGCCCCGCACCGCGGCAGGTCGAGCGTCCGCTTCTACGATTTCTGCTGTCCCGGCTGTGGCACTGACAGGATCGCACTGGCATCCGACAGCGACACCGTTTCGCGGTGAGTTGGGTCGTATGAGCACCGGCCGTGCTCCTGATGCTGCACCACTGCCGGGTGCGCCACAGATACAGCACACCGGAGAAGCTCCGAGCAGCGATCGCCGAGGACGACGTGCGGGCTCTGCGGTCGCAGGCGATGAGTGGCGAAGATCAACGAGGACCTGGGCGAGGCCGAGCGGATGCTTCGCCCGGCGGTGGACCGGAGAGACCCCGAGGTCATGTGGGAGAGGGGCCGGCTCGTCGAGCCACGCGACGGCCTCGCCGCATCCGGGCGGTGGTTCCGGATGGCTGCGGAGAACGGTCACTTCTTCGCGAAGCGCCTCCTCCGGCCCGGGCACGCACGCACCATGGACGGGAACCCGCTGTAGGGGCAGGAGTAGGACCACCCGTTCCGCCACGCCGCCCGACGAGGTCGTTCACGCCTCGATGTAGGCGACAACCACTACGGTACGCAGTGCGGTGACGAAGTACAGGACTCGTACGTCCTCGACCTCATCGGCGTACTGCCGCAGCGCGGGCTGTGTTGTGGGGCCGGGGATGGGATCACCGATGTCAGGGTCGACACTGATGGCGACAAGCGTTCGGTCGAGAGCGTGGACGGCGTTCTCGGAGAGCTCTTCGAATTGCTTGACCGCAAAATCGCTGAAGGCGATTCGGGCGCGCCTCTGCCCCATCAGGCGACGGCCGGGCGCTGGGCGGCGAGCTGGGCGAGGTGCGCGTCGCGGAGGTCCTCCCACGGGGTGCACTCTTCGACGGAAGGCATGCCGTTCGCAGCGATGTCCTCGAGGACCCCGGCCAAACGGTCGGCGTCCGCGCGGGTCTTGGCCGCGTACGCGCGGACCGCGTCGGCGACCGCGGGCTCCAGCGGCATCCGGTCTGCCGCGGGGGCGGGGGCCGGCTGTTCGCTCATCGAAGGCTCCAAGGGACGGGCTTGGGGTGTCCGCCCAACGGTATCTCCAGGCCTGCACGCGGGTGACCCACTCGGCCAGACTCCCTCGGCCGAGCGGCGTATCCCATGACGAGGAACGGTCGAGGAAGCGAGCCTTGGGTTCAGGCAGTTCCCGCCCGCCGCACGCCACCGGCGGCGTGCGCTGCCTCCCGGACGCAACGACCGGCGGGACCCGTGCGGATCAGAGCTGGAACTCCGCAGGGGACAGTCCCAGTGCGGTGCACGCCTCCCGGAGGATCATGTGCTCGGGCTGGGAGAAGCTGCCGTCGGCGCCGGCGATGACAATGCCGGTCTGGATGACGGCTCGTGCCTCCGTCGGCTTCTTGGCCGTCTTGGCGATCTCCTGCATCGCATCTGCCTTGCCCTGCTGGAAGTTGAAGGTCAGCTGATCCACGTGCTTGTTGAAGCGCTGACGCAACTGTTCTGGCGGGAAGTTCTGCAGCACCTCGTTGCCGAGGATCATCGATTCCACATGCTGACGCTCGGCGGGGTCCACGTGTCCGTCAGCAGCCGCGACCAGTGCGCACATGGCCATGCTCGCGTCTCGGTAGGCTCCGCTCTTCAGCTCCGTCTTGAGGGAAGCCAGCTGCGTTTTCAGCGTGCTCACCAGTTGGGCACGCGACCCGCTGCCGGATCCCTGTCCGCCGCTTCGCCCGCCGGCCGCGCCGCGCGCGCCCTGGGACTGCTGCAGAGTCCTGGCCTGATCCTTGAGCCGGTCCCACACTGCCATGGAGGTCACCTCGGTCTTCGTCTGAATAGTCGGTCACGAGCACGCGGGCTCATTGGGCCAACGGCCTACCCGGGGTAAAGGTTCCGCAAAGTGGCCGGAGTTTCATATCGGGAGTGACTGCCCGGACGTTGCGGCATCCAGTCCCCGCAAGGCCCCGCGCGACGAGAGCACGTCACTCCGCGCTTTCGCTCGTGGGCTCCGAGAGCCTGGGACAACTCAATGACAATCGTGGTGCTCTCAGCCTGCAGCGCACCCACCCACCGGATCCGCCTTCGGCCAGGCTGCTCGACGAGGCCTACGGGCGGTAGCGGAGCGGGTGGTCGGCGGGCACCTCGGTCAGCACGATGCGGTGGCCGTCAGGGTCCGCGATCCACATCTCGATCAGCCCCCAAGGTTCTCTATGCGGCGGCCGGAGGATACGCGCCCCCCGCCCCGCCAGCTCCTCGTGCGCAGCCACGCAGTCAGCGACCTGCATCCAGAGCCGCAGCGTTCCGGTGGGCGGCGTATCCGTACGCCCTGACACTTCGAGGAAGCCCCCGCCAAGGAAGTACACGGTTCCGCGGTCGGGGCCGGTACCGAACTCCCTGTAGACGGACAGCCCCAGTGTCTGTCCGTAGAAGTACCGGGAGGCCTCCGGGTCCCCAGGGCTCAGCAATACGCGGCTGCTCAGGACATGCACCATGGTCACGACCTTACGGCGGGCAGCAGCGATGGATCGGCACACCGCTCCGCACCGTTGGAGTGCTCCCGCCCTGTGCGGGCCGGCGGACATGGGGTCGGTCGCCCGGCCCCGGAACCACGCTGCGACCGGCGCATTTCGGCCCCGAGGTCAATGGGCGATGGTGTCGATCAGCTCGCGTGCTCCCTGGCGCAGCAGGGTTACGGCGACGGAGGAGCCGAGGGTGGCGGGGTCGAGCGGGCCGGCCCATTCGTGTGCGTTGAGGACGGTCTTGCCGTCGGGGGTGAACACGCAGGCCCGAAGCGAGAGGTCTCCGTTGCGGTGGGCCGTGGCGTAGCCGGCGATCGGGGAGTTGCAGTGCCCCTGGAGGACGTGGAGGAACATGCGCTCCGCCGTGATCTCCCGGTAGGTCCCCGGGTGGTTGAGCGCGCTCACGGCGTCGATGGTCGCCGCGTCGTCCTCGCGGCACTGCAGGGCAAGGACGCCCGCGCCGATCGGAGGGCACATCGTCTCCGGGGAGAGGATGTCGCTGATCACCTCAGGGCGGCCGATGCGGTGGAGACCCGCCACAGCCAGAAGGAGGGCGTCGGCCTCCCCCGCGTCAAGTTTCGCCAGTCGCCGGTTTGCGTTGCCGCGGAACGGAACACAGTTCACGTGAGGATGTGAAGCCGCGAGCTGCGCGGTCCGGCGAACGGATGAGGTGCCGACACGTGCGCCGTCGGGAAGCTGGTCGAGCGTCAGCCCGCCCGGGTGGACGAGGGCGTCGCGGATGTCGTCCCGCTCGAGGAAGGCTGCGAACGTCGTGCCTGCCGGGAGCGGGCGGTCGGCGGGGATGTCTTTGACGCAGTGGACGGCCAGGTCCGCCTCCCCGGCGAGCAGGGCGGCGTCGACCTCCTTGGTGAAGGCCCCCTTGCCTTCGACCTTCGAAAGATCGCCCATCCACCTGTCTCCCGTGGTCTTGACGGGGACGACCTCGGTGACGGTGGCGGGATGGCGGGCCGCCAGTTCGGTCCTTACACGCTCCACCTGGGCCAGGGCCATGGGTGAGTCGCGCGAGACGATGCGGATCAGCTCAGGGACGGACATGGCTCCACGATAGGCCTCCGGACTCGAGCGGCGTTCGTCCGACGCGGTTCGGGGCGCCGGCTTCCGGACCGCCGTCGCAAAGGATGGCGGTGACGACTCCGTCGATTTCCGGCCGCGTTGAATTTATGACCCGCGCGCTCCGTGCTCAGGTCTTGCAACCCGGCTGTTGCAAGACAATAAGCCGTTCATCAGCGAGAGTTGCTGTTTCACCACCTGGAAATAGCCGCACCAGCAGGCGCAGACCCGGTTGCGCTTGTCTTCTGCCCTCGCCCCGTGTGGCTGATTCGATGCCATGCGGCCTTGCCTCACTCCCAGGAGGGCTGTCAGCCACCCTGGGAGATCCCTAGCATGACCACGCACGGACACCGATTAACTCTTTTTGAGCCGCGAGGGACCGGATGAGCAACGGGGACACTTCCATTCCGACGAACATCGACGTGAACGTGCCGAGTGTCGCGCGGATGTACGACTACTACCTGGGCGGCAAGGACAACTACCCGGCCGACCGGGTGGCATGTGAACAGCTCCTGGAACATGTGCCGAGCACCAAGGTCCTGGCCGTGAACAACCGAAGGTTCCTGCGGCGCGTCGTGCACCACCTGGCGTCCGATTACGGCATCCGGCAGTTCATCGACCACGGATCCGGCCTGCCGACCCAGGACAACGTCCATCAGGTCGCCCAGCTCGTGGATCCCGGGGCCCGGGTGATCTACATAGACAACGACCCCATCGTCCTGGCGCACGGCAAGGCCATACTCGAGGAGAACGACAGGACCGCGGTCATCCAGGCGGACATGCGGGACACCGAGGGAATCTTCGGCCACCCGGAGACCAACCGGCTCATCGACCTCGACGAACCGGTGGCCGCCCTGTTCGTGTCCGTCCTGCACTGCATTCCGGACGAGGACGACCCCGCGGGTCTGGTGCGCCGGGTGGCCGCCGAACTGGCTCCGGGAAGTTTCCTGGTGGTGTGCCAGCTCGTGAGTGAGGAGGCGGCCACCCGGGACTTCGTCACGGACTTCATGGCGAAGAGCACCGGCAATCAGTGGGGCCGGGTGCGCCGGCCGGCTGAGGTACACGGGTTCATGGAGGACCTCGACGTGCTGGAGCCGGGCCTGGTGGAGGTTTCGACGTGGCGGCCGGATTCCGATCTGGCGCCGAAGCAGGAGACCCACGAATGGATCGAGTACGGCGGCGTCGGCCGCAAGTGGTGACAGCTCGTGAGGCGGCAGGACGACGGTAACGGGGGCACTCAGCTGTAGCGCTCGAGTGCCTGCCTCAGCACGCCTCTGCTCTCGGCCGGGCTCGGCGATTGGGCACTGAGCGAGTCGAGGATCCACCGGTACTCGTCCGTGCTCTCCTGCTTGTTGACGGACGTGGCGTTGGTCAGGTGCTCGATGTACGCGACATCGGGGAGTCCTTCCATCGCGAACCGCAGATACGTGATGCCGTTGCCTGGAGACGTGTGGGCGGTCACCTCGAAGGGGGCCACCTGCACGATCACGTGGGGCAGCTCCGTCATCTCCAGCAGATGGGCGAGCTGCTCACGCATCACCCGGGCGCCACCCGTCGGGCGCAACAGCACGGCCTCGTCCAGCAGCACCCAGAGCTTCGGTGCGTCTGGCCGCATCAGTAACTGCTGGCGTCTGAGCCTCAGTTCGACGCGGCGTCGAGTGACCTCCTCCGATTCGATAGCATGTCCGGAACGCACCACCGCGTAGGCGTAGTCGGCGGTCTGCAGCAGTCCCGGAACGTAATGCCCCTCGTACGTACGAATGGACGCGGCGGCCTCCTCCAGTCCCACCAGGGGCTCGAACCAGTCCGGCAGTACATCGGCGTAGTTGCGCCACCATCCGCGCTGCCCCGCCCTGCGCACCAGCTCGATGAACTCGGCCGTCCTGACGGGGTCGGCCACTCCGTAGAGAGCGAGGAGATCGGCGGCGTCGCGTTCCTTGCACGGTGAGTGCCCCGTCTCCATCCGGCTGATCTTCGCCGTCGAGCACCGGATCCGGTCGGCGGCGTCATCAGGGCTGAGGCCCGCCTCGCCACGCATCCGCCGCAGCTGCGCGCCCAGAACCAGACGCAGGGCTGTGGGACTTGCCCCTGCGGCAAGGGCGAACGTCGGCCTCCGTGACGGCTGAAGCGGTTCAATGCCGGGCATGCGGACTCCTGAGGACGGGCGTCTTGACGCCAGTGTGCCATCAGGAGCCCCCGGAGGGCCCGGCCGATACGAAGAATGCCGTGCTTTTCAGCCCTTCCTGCCTCGCGTTCAGCCGGTCATGATGTCGAAGTCGCCGTCCCTGACGCCCGCGAGGAACGCGCGCACCTCATCTGCCGTATACACGAGGGCAGGACCCTCGGGATACCTGGAGTTGCGTACGGCCACCGCACCGCCGGGCAGCCGCGCCAACTCGACGCAGTTCCCACTGGGATTGCTGTGATGACTTTTCTTCCACTCCACGCCGGTCAGGGAGTTGGCGGGAACGCCATTGTCGATGTTCTGCATGCGGTCCGTCCTTTCGTCGCGCCGTCACATACTGGTGTGCCACCAGGGCCCGCGCCGGGTGAACTGGTGTCCCCACCTCACACCCCTGGGTGCAATTCCGGATGCAATTGCACCCAGTACGCGGACGGCGAGGATACTAGTGCTCATCCGACCCACGGCACCACGAACCGGCTTTCAGCGGAGGGCGATCAGCGCTCATGCAGGCGGAGAACACACCACGTCACGGAGCAGTTGTCCCCGTGCCCGGCCCGGCCGGGAGTGGCGCGGACCCTTACGAGGAGCTGGCGCGGGATCTCGGCATCGGGGCCCCGGGATTCACCACGCGCGGCCTAAGCACGGAACCGGAGAGTCTGCGGCAAGCGCGGGTGTTCGTCCGCGACGCGCTGGAGGGTTGGGGCCTGCGCTCCTGTGCGGACGATGTCACCCTCGTCGCGGGCGAGTTGATGGGCAACGCGGTCTGCCACGGTCTGCAGCCCACCTCGCACCCCGCCGAGCGGGCGCCGGCCCGGCTCGGCCTCGCTTGTCAGGACGGGACGCTGGTCTGCGCGGTGAACGATCCCAGCCCCGAGGTGCCCGTACTGCGCCAGGCGGACGAGTCGCTCGAGCGTGGCCGAGGCCTGCGCATCATCGACGCACTGAGCAGTTCCTGGGGCTGGTCGCGGTCCACCGGGGCCGGCAAGACCGTCTGGGCCAGGATTCCTCTCCTCCGGGCCCCCGCGCGCTACAGCCCGGCCAGTGCCGTCCAGGCTTCCGCCAGGAGCGTGTGCCCGAGCGGGGTCGGGTGGACTCCGTCGCCCGCGATGTACGCGGCGCCGCCCGCGTCGCTCGCCGCCTGGTTGAGTAGCCCGTCCGCCGCCAGCAGTGCGGCGCCGAACTCCTCGGCCAGCCGGCGGACCGTCTGAATTCTGGGGTCGAGGTCCTCTCGCCAGGTCCATTGGTCTTCTCGCACCGGCACGAGGAAGGGCTCGATGAGGATCAACCGGGCGTCCAGCTCGTCCCGGACCTGCGTGAGGATGGCGCGGTAGTCGTTCTCGTACGCACGCACCGAGGTGACGGCGCCCGAGTCGTAGCGGCGCCAGGTGTCGTTCACGCCGATCAGGACCGACACCACGTCCGGTTCGAGGTCCAGGGCGTCCTCACGCCAGCGAGCGCGCAGATCGGAGACGCCGTCTCCGCTGACGCCCCTGTTGACGAACGTGATGTCGCTGTCCGGCCGTGCGGACCGCACACGTTCGGCGGCGATACAGGCGTAGCCGTTGCCCAGCGGACTGTGCTGTTCCTCCAGCCGTCCCACATCGGTGATGCTGTCGCCCTGGAAGAGGACGGTTGCTGAGCGGTGCAGGGTGACGGTCACACGGTGCTCCGAACGGTGAGAAACCAGGAATGCCGGACGTGACCCTGCCCACAGACGTCCAGCGCGATCCGGACCAGGCCTGATCGGGCCCGGCATGATCCGGACCAGCCCTTCAGCGGGCGGAGGCCGGCGCGCGTACGGCACTGAAGTCGAGCGCGCTCTCCACCTCCAGCAGGGTCTGCTCGGCCACCCGCCGCACCTCGGCCGGAACATCACCCTGCTCCTCCACCAGACCGGCGTAGATCGGCGCGTCGGATGCCTCTGCGAAACTCACGTGAAACTGCCTATCGATCGGTTATGCCCGCCAATCAGCGGAAACGGGAGCCGAGTGTACGCGTTCCCCTCCGGCAGCCGGATAGCGGACCCTGAGAACGGGATGCGGCCACCGGAAAACCGGGTCGTCGGCGGCCGCGGCGTCCGCGAGGCTGGTTACACCGGAGGGGCGTGGCTCAGAGGCCGGAGCGCCGGTCTCCAAAACCGGATTCCCCAGGTTCGACTCCTGCCTCCCCCTGCGGGATCGGCCCCCGCGTCGCCGGGGGCCCGGTCCGCTATTCGATGACGAGCTCGACGTCGATGTTTCCGCGCGTGGCCTTGGAGTAGGGGCAGTACGCGTGCGTCGCCTCGACCAGGCGCCGGCCGGTCTCCCCCTCGAGTGCCTCGGGCAGCTCGACGCGCATGACGACCGCGAGGCCGAAGCCCGAATCGTCCTTGCCGATCGAGACCTCGGCCGTCACGGAGACGTCCTTGGCGTCTACCTTCATCTCACGGGCGACCGAGCTCATCGCGCTGGCGAAGCAGGCGGCGTATCCGGCGGCGAAGAGCTGCTCCGGATTGGTGCCCTCTCCGTTCCCCCCGAGGGCCGGCGGCAGGGCGAGCGCGAGGTCGATCCGTCCGTCCGAGCTCACCGCCCGGCCTTCACGGCCGTTGGCGGTGGCGGCAGCGGTGTACAGCGCGTCCATGGGATGACCTTCTCTCGTACGACGGTGACCGTGGACCGGCCACATGCACGAGAGTGGCACACAATACAATTGTGCACAACTAAATGAAGGGCTGCAGGCTACCCTGGATCCATGACGCCACGACCGACCCCTGTCCCCGACCCGACCGACCTGCCGGACACCGAACTGCTCAAGCTGGACCACCAGGTCTGCTTCTCGCTGCAGGCAGCCTCCCGCGCGTTCGGTGGTGTCTACCGGGAAGCACTCAGGGACCTCGGCCTTACCTACCCGCAGTATCTGGCGATGATGGTTCTCTGGGAGCAGGGCCCGCTGCCGGTCAAGACGATCGGCGAGCGGCTGCACCTGGACTCCGGCACGCTGTCGCCGCTGCTGAAGCGGCTGGAGAATGCCGGTCTCGTCAGACGCGAGCGCAGTCCGGAGGACGAGCGCTCGGTCCTGGTCCACCTCACCGACGCCGGAGCGGGGTTGCGCGAGCGGGCTCTGCCCGTCCCCCGCTCGGTCCTCCGGGCCACGGGACTGTCGGTCCAGGAGGTCCTGGCCCTGCAGGCGACCCTGGGACGGCTCACCGCCTCCCTCGGCCGACAGACTGACCGGACAGACTGACCGGACAAAGGATCACCGAGTCCGCGGCCACCGTGCAGCACTCGCAGGAGTTGCGGCACCGAAATATGATGCAGTAACTATCGCAACGCGGAGCGGCCCATGAACCGGCGTCGAAGTTCCCGGTCGGCGAGCGCCGAGGACCTGCTCAGCACTTTGCAGCATCTGACGGCCCGTGCACGGCAGGAGGTTGAGCTGCATCAGGCCCGCGTCGAACTGGCGCAGGCCCTGCAGCGCAAGATGCTGCCGGCCACACTGCCCGCCCTTCCGGGACTGCAGACCGCTGCTCGCTATGCACCCGCTCGCGACGGGCTGGACATCGGCGGCGACTGGTACGACGGCTTCGTGCTGCCGGACGGATCGCTCGGCATGGCCGTAGGCGACGTCCAGGGACATGACGTCGAAGCAGCTGCCTTCATGGGTCAGGTCCGGATCGCCATGCGCGCCATCGCCAATTCGGCCGCCGACCCGGGCGAGGTGATGGCGCGAACGAACGATCTGATCCTGTCGATGGACTCCACTCTCTTCGCCACGTGCTCGTTCCTCCGGCTGGATCCGCGAACCCGGGAACTGCGCAGCGCCCGCGCGGGTCATGTCGCCTCCGTGTGGGCCACGGCCGATGGACGCTCGGGCATCACCGCCGACGCCGGCGGCATCCCGCTCGGCATCGAGGCGCGGCAGCACTACCCGGTCACCCGGCGCGACCTTGATGTGGCGGGCGCTCTCGTCCTGCTCACCGACGGAGTCATCGAGGGACCCTCCTTGTCGATCGACGACGGTCTGGACCGGATCAGGCGCCTGGTGAGCGCCCACGCCGTCACCGATGCCGAGGAGTTGGCCGACCGGGTGCTTCAGGCCGCGGTCTTCACGGGCCACGAGGACGACGCGGCCGTGCTCGTTCTGCGCCACGGCGATGCCTCCTCGGGACGCGGGTGAGCACGAACCGCTGCCGCGCGTGTCACGTCGGCCCGCAGTCATGAGCGGTGTCTTATGAGATTCGTGATCCGCAGCGAGGAAACCAGACGCCGAGCCGTGATCGTTCTGCAGATGCTGGGCGTCGCCGCTGCGTATTACGCGTCCGGACGGCTCGGCCTGCTCAGACAGGAAGCGGTGGGGAACTCGGTCGTCACACCGCTGTGGCCGCCCACCGGTATCGCCGTGGCATCGCTGCTCTACCTGGGGGTCCGCATCTGGCCCGCGATCGCACTCGGCGCTCTGGTCATGATCATCTCGATGAGGGACGGGCTCACCTTCTGGGGCCTCGCCGTCGCGGCGGGCAGCGCGCTGGCGCCGCTGTGCTCATTCCTCGCACTGCGCGCGGTCGGGTTCCGTAAAGAGCTGGACCGCCTGCGCGACGGCGTCGTCCTGGTATTTCTGGGAGCCATGGGAGGGATGCTGATCAGCGCCACGGTGGGCGCCGGCGTGCAGATGCTGAGCGGCGCGCTCCCCGCCGCTCAGTTCTGGCAGGTCTGGGCGGCCTGGTGGGCGGGAGACACCATGGGCGTGCTGATGGTCACACCGGTGGTGCTCGTCCTGCACAGGGCACGCATGCCCAGGCTGGACGACCGGTGGATGGAGGCTGTGGCGCTCGCGGCCGTCGCGGTGGAAGCGACAATTGTCGCGACCAGGAGTTCGCTGTCCATGATCTATCTCGTTTTCCCGGTGCTCATCTGGGCCGCCCTCAGGTTCCAGCTGGCCGGCAGCGCTCCGTGCGCCTTTTTCATGTCGGTCATGGCGATCATCGCCGGAACCGACCGGGTCGGGCCGTTCGTCGACCACACGGTGCTGGAGGTCATGCTCAACCTGAGCATTCTCAACGGCTGCGTGGCACTCACCGCACTTCTGTTGGCGGCGATCGTGACCGAGCACAACAACATCCGTTATGAGACCGAGGTGGCGTGCGAGGAGCTGGCCGCTCTCGTGGAGGAGCTCACCCCGAGCCCCGGGCCCGGAGGCTCGTCCCACAAGCGTCCGAGCGGGCCGAAGCCGCCTTGAGGGGCCGTGCCTCAGTCGATACGCGGGAAGTGGTGCGCCAGAAAATTGTTGCGGAACGTGCCGTTCGGGTCGAGTCGTTCGGTCAGCCGTTCGAAGTCGGCGTAGTGGTCGTACAGCTCCCGGAGCGTGCCTGGCGGAGTGGTGAAGACCTTGCCCCAGTGCGGCCTGGCCCCGAACGGGGCGAGGGCCTCCTCGATGGCCCCGAGGGCGGGTGTGACGGCTGCGGTGTCGGGCACCCAGGTGAAGTGGAAGGCCACCGCGTCCCTCCCCTGGGCCGGGCTGAGCCACAGGTCGTCGGCCGCGACGGTTCGGATCTCCCCGATCTGGAGCAACGGTGAGAACTGCTGCCGGATCCGGTTGAGGGCCTCGTAGGCCGCTACGGCGTCGTGCCGGGCGACGAAGTACTCCGACTGCAGTTCGTCCCCGTTACTCGGGGTGAATTCGAGGCGGAAGTGAGGCAGCCTGGCATGCCACGGGCCGGGAGCACCCTGCTGCTGCGTGCAGTGCTCTGCCGCCACACCCGGGACCGGATGCCGCGGACCTTCCGCGAGCGTCGCGCCGTGCCACTGGTTGGGGGCGCTGCGGGGACCGTCGTCAGTGACCCGCTGCTTGAGCCACACCTGGTCGACCGGACCGCCGTGCCAGCCTGTGAACAGGCTCACGCTGTAGGCCGCGGACATCACCTCGCCGAAGTGGGCGAGCATCTGCTCCTGTGGGAGCGCCTCGTACACCCACTGCTGGACCTCGAACGTGGGTACGAGGTCCAGGGTCAGCCGGGTCACCACTCCCAGCGCGCCCAGCGACACCACCGCACCGTCGAAGTCGGCGTCGCCCCGCTCCAGCGACACGACGCCACCGTCGGCGGCGACGAACTCCAGGGCTCTGACGGCCCCTGCCAGGGAGCGGTTTCCCACGCCCGAACCGTGAGTGCCTGTGGCGCAGGCCCCGGCTACGGAGATATGGGGCAGCGAGCCGAGGTTGTGCAGCGCGAACCCGCTGCGGTGCAGGGTGGCGTTCAGCTCACCGAAGCGCAGACCGGCGCTCACCGTCGCAGTACGGGCCTCCCTATTGATCTCGATGGCACGAGGCAGGCCCGCGACGGATATCAGGGTGCCGTGGGTGTCGGCGACGGTGTTGAAGGAGTGGCCCGTGCCCAGAGCCCTTACAGCCGTGCCGGCGGACACGATGTCCTGGAGCTCGGTGACGGATGTGGGGGTGTGCAACTGCTTCGCACCGAAAGTGATGTTGCCGGCCCAGTTCGTCCGGCGGGCGGACGGGGCGTGCGCCGAAAGGTCGATCATGCCTCGAAAGCTTACGCTCCGCTCATCCGCGGGCGCGGGGCTTGCGGCCCACCCTGCTGACGTCGCGTGGAGCTCAGTACGGCAGAGGCCGTCCGGACGGTGTTCGCAGGTCCAGCGGGGGCGGCCCCGCCGGGGGCTGCGGACGGCGGACGATCTGGATGCGGCCCACGGCCACCACCTCCTCCTGGTAACCCGGTATCTGCCCATCCTGGCGCCCTTCACACGTCGGGCGCCGTCCGGACCGCCCGGCCGCTCGCGGATGCGGACTCGGCGATGGGCGGTGACTCTTGAGGAGTGGGGGAAGCCGAGGCTAGGAGGATCCGCCATGTCCGCGTTGGACAAGATCAAGAAAATGCTGAAGGGCCACGAGGACCAGGCCGGGAAGGGCGTCGACAAGGCCGGAGACATGATCGACGACCGAACCCAGGGCAAGTACGGAAAGCACGTCGACACCGGCCAGGACAAGCTCAAGCAGCAGTTCGGCTCGGACCGCGACCCGGACAACCCGCCCCGCCCTTGACCATGCATACGTCGGCCCACCGTCTGACCTCCTTCCCGGCGCCGGACCCGGCCGCGGCTCACGCCGTGTCGGGTCCGGCACTTTCGTGCGTCCGGGCCCGGGAGTGAATCGAGCACATGACCGAATTCCTGTTATCGCCCCCGCCGCACAGCGTCTCCCGAGTGTGGGAAGTGACGCAACGGGATCATGGAAGAGCGAGCACAGCATCGGCGAGACACGCGACGTGGCATTGATCGAAGCCGCGCAGAAGGGCACCCCCGAGGCACAGGACCGGCTCGTCGCGTCCTTCCTGCCGCTGGTCCACAACATCGTCGGCCGGGCGCTGAACGGCCACGCCGATGTCGACGACGTGGTCCAGGACAGTGTGCTGCGCGGCCTGACCGCACTGCGCAGCCCGAAGAGCCTCCGGTCCTGGTTCGTGGCCATCACCATGAACGACTACTTCTCCCACACATCGCCGGACGGCACGGACCCCGGTGCCCGCATCACCGCGGCCGGATCCGGTGGAGTACCTACGGCGAGAACATCGCGAAGGGCCAGTCGACCGCCGCGGCGGTGATGGACTCCTGGATGAACAGTTCCGGTCATTGGGCCAACGTCCTCGACTGCGCTTTCAAGGAGATCGGGATCGGCAGAGTGGACTCGTCCGGCGGCCCCGTGTGGACCCAGAACTTCGCCACCGCCCTCTGACACCGAGGTTCGGATGACTGTCACACGGCGGAAACGAGCGGGTAGCACTCCCTCCACGTGAGGGATCTACGCTGAGTCCGAGCCCAGGCCGAAGGTGTCCGTCGGCGACAGACGCCTTCCCTCGCGGACAGGAGCACGGTGCCCACGCCCTCTCGTCTCGCCCTTGCCACCCGACTCCCCCCTTGGCTCGCCCACGTGCTGCGCGCCCAGCGCGGACCTGTCCCGTGGAACGCGGTGCTGCGCGGAGCTCTGGCCGCCGTGCCATTGCTGGTGGCGGTACTCGCCGAGCGGCCGACCGCCGGGGTCCCCGCCGCCCTCGGCGCGATGCTGGCCGGCATCAACGACCGGCCCGGCAGCCGCCGGGCCTCGGTCGCCCGGCTGGGGTTTCCCGCTCTGGCGGGCTCGGCCGGTCTGCTGCTCGGCACGGTGATCGCGGGAGCGGTCGGCGGTGGGCGGTCCGTGATCTTCCTGCCGCTCGTGTTCGGGATCCTGGGTCTGGTCGCGGGAGCGGTCAGTTCGACGGGGCCCGTTGCGTCCGCGTGCGGCACACAGGTGCTGGTCGCGGTCGTGATCGGGGCCGGCATGCCATTGCCGGAGCCGGGCCCCTTGCGCGCCCTGCTGTTCCTGGCCGGTGCGGGATGGCTCCTGCTGCTGCGGCTGGTTCTGCCGTCGCCGGGCCGGCTCGGCGGCGGGCCGTACCGGCTCGACGGGGAGCGGGAGGCGGTCGCGGCGGTGTACGACGCCGTGGCCCGGCTCCTGCGGGCTACGGGTGGCCCGCAGGCCCTCGCTGGGCGCGCGGCACTGAGTGCCACGCTCGACCAGGCACAGGACGCTCTGGCCGGGCCACGCCTGCGGCGCTACGCGAGCTCCGCGGCCGAGCGTCGGCTGCACGCCCAGTACGCTGCGGCGTTCCCGCTGGCCGAGGCAGCGACCGCGCTGGCCTGGGCCGGGATCCCGCTCGCTGCCCGGCTCGTGGAGGGCCCGCGAAGGCTGGCGAACGCGGTGCGGGCCGGCGGGCCGTGCGGACCGCTGCCGGCCCCGGCCCGCACGGATGCCGGGTTGCGGGCCCTGGACGACGCCTTACTGCGGGCCGCGGCAGTCTTCGACCGCCCTGACCGGACGCCACCGGGCAAGCACGGGAGACGCCGGTACTTTCCCGTCCTCGGCCGGGCGTGGAGCGCGGCAGGACGTGAGTACGGTCTTCGGGTCGCGATGTGCTGCGCGACGAGTACGGTCGTGGCGCAATGGCTGCACCACGACCACTGGTACTGGCTGCCCGCCACCACCGTGTTCCTCGTGAAGCCCGATCTCGGGCCACTGGTCTCCCGGGTGGTGTGCCGAGCCGTGGGTACCGTCGCGGGCGCCGCGGTCTTCGGCGCCGCGGCCATGCTGGTGTCCGGGCCGTTCCCGCTGGTCGCGACGGTGGCGCTGTGCGGCGCGCTTCTTCCGGTCGCCACCCGTCACTTCGCGGTGCAGACGGCGGTGGCCACCGTGCTCGTGCTGTCCCTCGTCCTCCTGGGCGGTGAACCGTCCGCCTCCTGGGGGCGGGTGGTGGAATCACTTCTCGCCTGTGCGACGGTGCTTCTCGTCGGGCACCTCCCGCTGCCGGGCCGACAGGGCCACACCGTACGGGCCGCTCTCGACGCGGCGGTGGGGGCGGCGCACCTCTATCTGGGGCATGTCCTGGACTCTCCTGAAGACCACACCGGGAGAGGAGCGCTGCGGCGCGACGCCTACCGGTCGCTTGCAGCGGCACGTACGGCGATCGACTTGTCTGCAGCCGAACTTCCGTCAGTGGCACGGCACTCCGCCGGGTCCGAGGGCGTCGCGGGTGCGGTGGAACGGCTCATCGACACCACTACGGCGTGTGCGGTGCAGTTGGACCACCCGGCCGCCGGACTGCCCTCGTCGCACGCCGGGCTGCTCGCTGCGCATCTCTGCGAGCTCCACCGGGCATGGGCGGTCCCGACACGGTGAGCGCCTGCTTCTAGGATGCGGCACATGATCGCTGAATTGCAGTGCGTGGTGCTGGACTGTCCCGCCCCTGCGCGGCTGGCCGGGTTCTACGCTGCCGTGCTCGGCGGGGAGGCCGACAGGCCCGACACGCGGTGGGCTCTCGACGAGAACTGGGCGACGGTGCACACTCCGTCCGGACCGGTGCTCTGCTTCCAACGGGTCGAGGAGTTCCTGCCTCCGCGGTGGCCGGACCCCGCCCACCCGCAGCAGTTCCACCTGGACTTCGGTGTCCCGGATCTGGACCGTGCCCAGGAGCAGGTGCTCGCGCTCGGAGCGACTGTGCTGGACGGGGGTACCGTCGCGCGGAGCTGGCGTGTGTTCGCGGATCCGGCCGGGCATCCGTTCTGTCTGGTGAGGCACTGACCTCGGGCGCCTTGACGCGGGGCCAGGCGCCCGAAAACCGCGTCAGCGGCCGATCAGTGTCAGGGCGGCGCAGGCCCCGCCCACTGTGCCGACGGTCAGGACGGACAACGCCACGCAACGGGCTCTGAGCCGGTCGTAGCGTGCGGTGTACTCGCCCCGGAGTTCCACGGCACGGCCGGCGATCCTTGTGAGCGTCTCCCGGCAGACCTTGACCCTGTCCGCGATGTAGACGCGTTCGACGTCCGCACGCTGGGCGGTGGTCAGCCAGGGCAGGGCGTCGGCGAAACGGCGGGCCTGTCTGCGCGCCTCCTCGACCTCGGCGTTCCAGAGCAGATAGCCCTCCACCTGAGCCAGGCCTCGGGCGCTCTCCTTGTCCGGCTTCACGTGGACTTCCTCTCCTCGAACCGTCGCCCCGGGGCCTATTCCTGCTTGTCCCCAGGAGCGACGGTGACGGACTCGTGCGGACGGTTCACCGCTTCCTCCAGGGCACGGATCGAGGGATAGTGCAGGTCGAACGCCGGCGATTCGGAACGGATCCGCGGCAGGCTGAGGAAGTTGTGCCGGGGCGGCGGGCAGGACGTCGCCCATTCGAGCGAACGACCGTAGCCCCAGGGGTCGTCGACCTCGATCTTCTTCCCGTACTTGGCGGTCTTCCACACGTTGTACATGAACGGAAGCATCGACAGACCCAGCAGGAACGAGGAGATCGACGAGATCGCGTTCAGGGCGGTGAAGCCGTCGGCGGCGAGGTAGTCCGCATAACGGCGCGGCATGCCCTCGGCTCCCAGCCAGTGCTGCACCAGGAACGTGCCGTGGAAGCCGACGAACAGCGTCCAGAACGTCATCTTCCCGAGCCGCTCGTCCAGCAATTTGCCGGTGAACTTCGGCCACCAGAAGTGGAATCCGGCGAACATCGCGAAGACGACGGTACCGAAGACGACGTAGTGGAAGTGCGCGACGACGAAATACGAGTCGGAGACATGGAAGTCCAGCGGCGGCGAGGCCAGGATCACGCCGGTCAGACCACCGAAGAGGAAGGTGACCAGAAATCCCACCGACCAGAGCATCGGTGTCTCGAAGGACAATGACCCCTTCCACATCGTGCCGATCCAGTTGAAGAACTTCACACCGGTCGGCACCGCGATGAGGAACGTCATGAACGAGAAGAACGGCAAGAGCACACCGCCCGTGACGTACATGTGATGTGCCCACACCGTCGCCGAAAGGCCGGCGATGGCGATCGTCGCACTGATCAGACCGACATAACCGAAGATCGGCTTGCGGCTGAATACCGGAATGATCTCGGAAACGATTCCGAAGAACGGCAGAGCGATGATGTACACCTCTGGATGACCGAAGAACCAGAAGAGGTGTTGCCAGAGCAATGGGCCACCGTTGGACGGGTCGAAAATGAGTGCGCCGAATTTGCGGTCCGCTTCCAGCGCGAGCAGCGCGGCAGCCAGGACGGGGAAAGCCAGCAGGACCAGGACACCGGTCAACAGGACGTTCCAGGTGAAGATCGGCATGCGGAACATCGTCATACCGGGGGCGCGCATGCAGATGATCGTGGTGATGAAGTTGACCGAACCGAGGATCGTGCCGAAGCCGGAGAAGGCCAGACCCATGATCCACAAATCGGCGCCGACGCCGGGCGAGCGGACCGAGTCGGTGAGCGGTGTGTAGGCGAACCAGCCGAAGTCGGCCGCACCCTGCGGGGTGAGGAAGCCTGCCACGGCGATCAGCGAGCCGAAGAGGTACAGCCAGTACGCGAGCATGTTCAGCCGCGGGAACGCCACGTCGGGCGCGCCGATCTGCAGCGGCATGATCCAGTTCGTGAATCCGGCGAACAGCGGCGTCGCGAACATCAGCAGCATGATCGTGCCGTGCATCGTGAAGGCCTGGTTGTACTGCTCGTTCGACATGATCTGCGTACCCGGGCGGGCCAACTCGGCGCGCATCACGAGTGCCAGGACACCACCGATGATGAAGAAGGCGAACGAGGTGATCAGATACAGCGTGCCGATCGTCTTGTGGTCGGTGCTGGTGAGCCACCTGATGACCACGTTCCCCGGCCGCCGACGCCGTACAGGCAATTCGTCCTGGTAGGCGGCATCGGCTTCCGCCGATACTGAGGGGCCCCTCGTCGTCACTGCGGCACTCCTTCGGTCAACGGCCGGTTGCGGACTCGGCGACCAGAATGGACTCCCCGCGGCAGGACCGCAGGTCATCTTCGTGCGCATGCACCACTGGCTGTCAAAGGACACTCGACTGGCCGATGCTCATGGCGTCCGTGTTGACGCGCGCCGCCTCAGGAGCCCGCCCCGCCCATAGGCCGTGACCCAGGCGCGCATCGCCTTCCGTGAGGAGAAGCGGGGGCCACGTTCTTGTCGAGCGGGTCGTCGGTGTACTGGTGGATGCACCAGACTGTTTCGATACGTGGCGGCCCACTTCTCCGTAGTCGGCGATCCAGAGTCCGTCACCGGCGATTCCCGCCATCGAGGACGGACTGACGGAGAGCCGGTGGACCGCGCAGCAGATCGGCCATTCGGTGATCAAGGCATCAAACGGCAGCTACGCCCAGGACATTCTCGACAAGGGACTCCCCCGCGGCGCACCCGGCCAGCAGGCCTTCCGGTCGCCTGCGACGACCCGGGCTCCTCGGTCCGGCTTCAAGGACACTGATGTGTGTACGCCACACTGTCCAACGAGCCGGCACCGCCATCCGTTCGCACATGATCCGTCCGGCTGTCGTGAGATACACCGGCCGGCCGAGGACGAGGAGTACCCCTAATGCCCCGCACCATGTCCGTATCCGACAGCATCCTGATCCGGATGTCGCCGTCCGCCGTGTACGAACGGCTGAGCGATCCCACCGCGATGGGACGCTGGAGTCCGGAGAACCGGGGGGCGAGAATCCTCGGAGAGCACCGGGAAGCTCATGTCGGCATGGTTTTCGAGGGCCGCAACAAGCGCGGTTCCTTCCGCTGGACGACCATGTGCACGGTCACGGCCGCCGATCCGGGCGTGCGGTTCGCCTTTCGGGTGCACGCGATCGGGGTTCGGAGACCACGGCTGCCGGGTGCCATCGCACTGTGGGAGTACCGCTTCGAGGCGGTCGACGGCACCACCCGCGTCACGGAGACCTGGACGGACGATCGGCGGGCCTGGCCCGACTTCGTCGCCAACGCCTTCGACCGGGTCGCGACGCGTGGGCATACGTTCGCGGAATTCCAGCGCGGAAACATCCGGACTACGCTGGAGCGCCTCAAGTCAGCGCTGGAGCAGGAAGGCTCGGAAGAGCCCGGCCATGTGGGGGACGGGCCACGGCCCGGGTGAGGCATGGGCCGACCGGAGCCGGAGGTACAGAAACGGCCGCCGGCTCCCCCCTACGAACGGCTCCGGGACCGTCACGTCGCCGCCACTCGTTCCTCGTCGCCGACGAAGCCGAGTCGCCGGTTCATGGCGATGAACGTGGCGTTGTCGCGGACGGCGGGAGGTCCGCAGCGAGGTCCTGCCGTTGGCACGCGAAGCCGATGGCCAGAACCCACATAACAAGCGCGATTCCCCGTCTCCGGTGGCTCTCCAGAACCAGCGGTCATCTCACTGGATGGCAAGCCCCTCGGGCTGGAGCGACATCGGCGCCAGGACGAACCCAGGCCCCCGTGCTCCGGGTGTCGGCCGAGCAGATCTTGTTCAACCCGTATGGTGCGCGCCGATGTTCGGTCGTTTCACCCACGGCTGCCGTGGCCGTGAACTCGATCTCGTTCTGCCGGCACCTTTACAGGTACGGCTCGAATCGGGTCGGGCGCATCCAGGTCAAGGCTGAGTCGAACCCACTCGACGGCCATGAGCACCTCCACTGTCACCGGTCCTGGGCACGGATCCCGGAGCCTGCCGAGCCCTGAACGGAACGCGCCCGGCGGACAGCCCGCGACCACCGGCACCGCCTGGCAGGCTGCCGCCGGGGGCGGCCGTCACCTCTGCTTTCCGCATGCGGTACGAAGTCCGTGTGAACGAACAGACCCGGCCCGCGACCGTTCGCGTGTTCATCGCCCTCGCCCCGCCCGACCACGCGAAGGAAGAACTCGCCCGAGAACTGCGCACCGCCTACGGCACCCACCCGCACATGCGGTGGAACCGCATCGAGGACTGGCACATCACCCTGGCGTTCCTCGGGGAGCTTCCGGCCGTAACCGTCCCGCTCCTACGCCCGCCGCTCGCCGGCCTCGCGGCGGCCCACCGGCCACCTCGCCTGGCGCTGCGCGGCAGCGGCCACTTCGACGAACGGGTGTTGTGGAGCGGAATTGAGGGAGACCTCGACGAGCTGCACATGCTCGCCACCGACGTGCGTACCGCCGTCAAGGGCTGCGGTGTCGCCTTCGAGGACCGTCCCCTGCGCCCACATCTGACCTTGGCCCGTGCCCGCCGGGGAGACAGGTCCTCGGCTGGGGAAATCGCCGCCGGTCTTGCCGGATTCGCCGGCCGGCGATGGCCCGCCGAACGTCTGCACCTGGTCGGCAGCAACGTCGGCCGTAGCAGCGGGCCGATCCACTACCGCGACATCGAGGCCTGGGCTTTCTGCGGGGGGATCCGCACCGGCTCCTGAAGGAGCGGGCCGAGCCCGGCGGCCCTCCCCGCCACCCGCCGGGAGCCGACGTGGGTGTTCAGGCGTTACCGGGCCTGCTTTCCGCCCGGTGCGGAGGCCGGGTGAAGGAACTTGGCAGTATCGTGGCGCGTTGCCCCCTTCGCCGCGTTCAGCTGGGCCCGGGTGAGGAAGAGGGCACCTGTGAGGTCGGCGTCGGACAGGTCGGCGTCACGGAAGGGCGGCGGCGAGCTGTTGCGGCCGGCAGGGTGAGGGCTTCCGTCAGGTACCGGAGCAGTTGGTGAAGCTGCCTCGTGACCGGGAGGACCTGGAACGTCTGCTGAGCGGTGTCCGTGCGTGGGTGCGACACAGCAGAGGCCGAAAGAGTTCGCGCATTCGGCGCGCAGGGCGGCCCGTTCGGTGCCGGGTGCGGCTGTCGGGACGTCGTCGGGCCCGTGACCAGGTTCCTCCGGTGTGCGGTACCCGCCGAGCTCACGGGTGTGTGCGGATCCGGCGGCGGCCACTGTCAGTGGGCGGGCGCACACTTGGCCCAAACGGAACGGGTGTGAAGGGGGCTGGACATGAGAGCGTCGGAGGAGAGGGGCTTCGAGCCCGCGACCGGCGACGGCCCCGCCGTCCCCGAAGCTGCGGGCGGGCGTGCAGGGGAGGTGCGAACCGCCTTCGACGGGATGCTTCAGATCAGGCGGCTGACCCGGGCGGGGGCAGCAGATCCCGAGGGTGCGCCGGCCCCCTGGGAGCTGCACCGGCCGCTACGGGCTGTGGCGTTGGCGCTGGAGGCCGCCGGGATACCCGCGTCGGCGCTCAGCCCGTCGGGCGAGCGGACCGCCACCGGCTATCGCGTGTGTGAGAGCGAGGCGCCCGGACCGGTGCGGGTCGAGTGGACCGGCCCGCCGGGCAGCGGAGCGGCGCACGACGAGGCGGAGGCGCTGGCCGAGTGCGCTGCGGTGCTGCGGCGGCTGGGCTGGATCGCCCTGGTGTACCGCGGGCCCCGCCGACGGCGCTTTCTCGAGGTCGAGCCGCCGCCTTCGGTCCGACCGTGAGGGGCCTTCCGTAGCGGTCGCGGGGGCATTGTCAGACCCATGAGGAATGCTTGACGGTCCGACACCTCTGACCGGGAGATGCTGAGATGCACGAAACCGAAATCGCTGCGGCACAAGCGTACGTCCGTCTACTGGCAGCCACGCGCGCTGCGCTCGCCGACCCGGCCGACGCCCCCCTGTACATGCCGCTGCTCAGCTCCCCGATCGAAGAGGCCGATGAGGCTCTGCGGAGCGCGGGCCTCGCGGGGAACGAGGACAGGCTCTTCGCGATCGTCAGGAAGCTTCAGCCGAGCCAGACGGGTTCCGGTCGCTGACCGTTCCCTGGTCGCGGTGGGTGCCCCGCTCCTGAGAGGGGCCGGCCGGGCGCTTCGCGGAGGCGTCCACCGCGGCGTGCCGCCGGCTGCTGGCCGCTGAAGTCGGCCACCGACCGCCGTACAGGAGCGAGCCGGAGGTGGTGAGGGTATCTTCGGACCGGAGAGGATCATCGGCCAGCCGCCGTACAGGCTCATCGGAGTCCTCGCGGAGCTCTCCGTGGGTGACGGTCAGCCGGCAGGAGTCGCCGACGGAATCGGTCGGTTCTGCCCCTCACCGAGCGGGCAGGGAGCGCCGGGCGCACGCATCTCGGGGCATGGGCCCTGGATCCAGTCCCAGGACACGCGGGCGACGAAGCTGTATCTGCTCTGATATCGGGATCGGTGATCGCCTCCCGGAGGCGCTCGGGAGATGTGCGGATGCAGATCTCGAAGACCTTCTCGATGGAGTTTTTCAGGCGGCTCCGGGCCTCTGACCCCGGCTGCCCAGGGCTCCGCGTAGTTGCCCACCCACCGGTTGGGGACGAAGCCGGATGGGCGGCGGGTGCAGGAGGTGGAGCTTCTCCCGCCCCTCGTCGCCGTGTAAATGTGACCTTTCGGTCTCCGGCCGACGCGGGCAAGTTGACCGGAAGGCGCTCACCGGTTGCGATGAATTGATTCAAATCAAGAAGAAACTTGACTAGCTGCTTGACGAGAAGCAGTGCTCAAACCTAGCGTACGTTCCGGATGAAACGATTCACATCCCCGATCCTGACAGGTCGCCGGATGACTCTGCTTACGAGGTGTTCATGTCTGATGTGTCGGCCGTCAAGGCAGCTCTGAAGTCTCAGGTCATCGAGACGCCGTCCTGGGGGTACGGCAACTCCGGAACGCGCTTCAAGGTCTTCGCCCAGCCCGGTGTCCCACGCGACCCGTTCGAGAAACTCGCGGACGCGGCGCAGGTGCACCGGTATACCGGAGTCGCCCCTAAGGTGTCGCTGCACATTCCGTGGGACCGGGTGGAGGACTACGCGGCGCTGACCCGGTACGCCGAAGGGCTCGGGCTGCGGATCGGTGCGATCAACTCCAACGTCTTCCAGGACGACGACTTCAAGCTGGGCTCGGTCACCCACCCGGATCCGAAGGTCCGCCGCAAGGCCACCGACCATCTGCTCGAATGCGTCGACATCATGGACGCCACCGGCTCGCCCGACCTCAAGCTGTGGTTCTCGGACGGCACCAACTACCCGGGCCAGGACGACATCTCCAGCCGTCAGGACCGCCTGGCCGAGGCGCTCGCCGAGGTCTACGAGCGGCTCGGCGACGACCAGCGGATGCTGCTGGAGTACAAGCTCTTCGAGCCCGCCTTCTACACCACCGACGTCCCGGACTGGGGCACGTCGTACGCCCACTGCCTCAAGCTCGGGCCGAAGGCTCAGGTCGTCGTCGACACCGGCCATCACGCGCCGGGCACCAATATCGAGTTCATCGTGGCGTTCCTGCTGCGCGAGGGGAAGCTCGGCGCGTTCGACTTCAATTCCCGTTTCTACGCCGACGACGATCTCATGGCAGGCGCCGCCGACCCGTTCCAGCTGTTCCGGATCATGCACGAGGTGACCAAGAACGGCGGCCTCGATGCCGAGACAAACGTCAACTTCATGCTCGACCAGTGCCACAACATCGAGGCCAAGATCCCGGCCGTCATCCGCTCGGTCACCAATGTCCAGGAAGCGACCGCCAAGGCTCTGCTGATCGATGCCGACGCGCTGACCGAGGCGCAGCGTTCCGGTGATGTCCTTGCCTCCAACGGAGTGCTGATGGACGCGTTCAACACGGACGTACGGCCGCTGCTCGCCGAGGTCCGCGAGGAACTCGGTCTGGCACGCGACCCGTTCGCGGCCTACCTCGCCTCCGGTAACCAGGAACGCGTCGCCGCCGACCGCGTGGGTGGAGAACAGGCGGGCTGGGGCGCCTGAGTCCCGCCCCCTCCCCTCCGTACGTCCAGCCGCACCCGCCCGCCCCCTCTTCTCGAAGGAACCCTCATGACGTCCGCGACGCACGCCGAAGTCGCCGCGCTCTTGGAGCGCGCCCACCGGATCGGCTCCGACCCCCGCAACACCAACTACGCCGGTGGCAACGCCTCGGCCAAGGCGACGGAGACCGACCCGGTCACCGGTGGCGCGGCCGAACTGCTCTGGGTCAAGGGCTCGGGCGGCGACCTCGGCACACTGACCGAGGCCGGCCTCGCAGTGCTCCGGCTGGACCGGGTGCGCGCGCTCAAGGGTGTGTACCCGGGGGTGGAGCGCGAGGACGAGATGGTTGCGGCGTTCGACTACTGCCTGCACGGCAAGGGGGGCGCGGCCCCGTCCATCGACACCGCGATGCACGCGCTGGTCGAGGCCGCCCACGTCGACCATCTGCACCCGGACTCCGGGATCGCACTGGCGTGCGCGGCCGACGGCGAGAAGCTGACCGCCCAGTGCTTCGGTGACAAGGTCGCCTGGGTAGGCTGGCGTCGGCCCGGCTTCCAGCTGGGTCTCGACATCGCGGCCGTCAAGGAGGCCAATCCGCAGGCGGTCGGTGTGATCCTGGGCGGCCACGGCATCACGGCCTGGGGAGACACCTCCGAGGAATGCGAGCGCAATGCCCTCTGGATGATCCGTACCGCCGAGACGTTCCTCGAGGACCAAGGCAGGTCCGAGCCCTTCGGCCCCGTGGTCCCGGGGCGGGAAGCTCTGGAGGAGGATGCGCGCCGGGAGCGGGCCGCGGCCCTCGCTCCGGTGATCCGCGGGCTGGCGTCCACGGACCGGCCGCAGGTGGGACACTTCACCGACACGGTGCCCGTACTGGACTTCCTCTCGCGCGCCGAACACCCTCGTCTCGCCGCTCTCGGCACGTCCTGTCCGGACCACTTCCTCCGTACGAAGGTCAGCCCGCTGGTCCTCGATCTTCCGGCCGACGCGCCGCTGGAGGAGGTGGTGGCCCGGCTCGAGGTGCTCCACGAGGAGTACCGGCAGTCGTACCGCGCGTACTACGAGCGCCACGCGGCGCCAGACTCACCGGCGATGCGCGGAGCCGACCCGGCGATCGTGCTGGTGCCCGGTGTCGGCATGTTCTCGTTCGGCAAGGACAAGCAGACCGCCCGGGTCGCCGGGGAGTTCTACCTGAACGCCATCAATGTGATGCGCGGCGCCGAGGCCGTCTCCACGTATGCGCCGATCGAGGAGTCCGAGAAGTTCCGCATCGAGTACTGGGAGCTGGAGGAGGCCAAGCTCCGCCGGATGCCGAAGGCAAAGGCGCTGGCGACCCGGGTCGCGTTCGTCACCGGCGCCGGCTCGGGCATCGGCAAGGCCGTTGCACACCGGCTCGTCGCTGAGGGCGCGTGTGTCGTCGTCGCGGACCTGAACGCCGAGAACGCGGCGGCGGTCGCCGAGGAGCTCGGCGGCCCGGACAAGGCCGTCGCGGTGACGGTGGATGTCACGTCCGAGGAACAGATCGCCGATGCGTTCGCAGCCGCCTCACTCGCCTTCGGCGGTGTGGACCTGGTCGTGAACAACGCTGGGATCTCGATCTCCAAGCCCCTGCTGGAGACCACGGCCCGGGACTGGGACCTGCAGCACGACATCATGGCGCGCGGTTCGTTCCTGGTGTCCCGCGAAGCTGCGCGGGTGATGCGGGCCCAGGATCTCGGCGGCGACATCATCTACATCGCGTCCAAGAACGCCGTGTTCGCGGGCCCGAACAACATCGCGTACTCGGCCACCAAGGCCGACCAGGCGCACCAGGTGCGCCTGCTGGCGGCCGAGCTCGGCGAGCACGGCATCCGGGTCAACGGGGTCAACCCGGACGGGGTGGTACGGGGTTCCGGCATCTTCGCGGCGGGCTGGGGGGCCCAGCGCGCGGCGACGTACGGCATCGAGGAGGAGAAGCTGGGCGAGTTCTACGCCCAGCGCACGATCCTCAAGCGCGAGGTTCTGCCGGAGCACGTCGCCAACGCCGTCTTCGCACTGACCGGTGGAGACCTCACCCACACCACCGGCCTCCACATTCCCGTCGACGCCGGTGTGGCGGCGGCCTTCCTGCGCTGACCGTGTGCCACCCTGCCGCGCCCCGGATGCCGTACCGCGCGCACCCGGGGCGCGGCTCTGCCCTGATCGGATGAGAGTTTCCATGTCTGCGACTTCACGACGCGACCCGGTGTTCGCCGCGGTGGACCTGGGCGCCACCAGCGGCCGGGTGATAACCGGCAGGGCCGGCCCCGACGAGCTGGTGCTGACCGAGGTGCACCGCTTCGCCAACACGCCGGTCCGGCTCCCCGACGGGCTCCGCTGGGACGTACTCGCCCTGTACCAGGGCATGCTGGAAGGACTGCGCGCGGCGGCCCGTAGGGGCCCCGTCACCTCGGTGGGCATCGACACCTGGGCCGTGGACTACGGTCTCCTGGACTCCGACGGCTCCCTCCTCGGCCTCCCGTTCCACTACCGCGACGGGCGCAACACCGCCGCTGCCGAGGATGTCCTGCGCGACTTCGACGCGCAGGAACTGTACGGCATCGGCGGACTGCAGCACCTGCCGTTCAACACGGTCTTCCAACTGGCCGCCCACCGTTCGACGGCTCAGTGGCCGACGGCCCGGACCCTGCTTCTCATGCCCGATCTGCTGGTGTACTGGCTGACGGGGTCAAGGGGCTCGGAGGTGACCAACGCGTCGACGACCGGTCTGTTCGACGCGCGTGCCGGTGACTGGTCCGATGCGCTGATCGAGCGGCTGGGGCTGGAACGTTCACTGTTTCCTGCTCTGCGCGAACCCGGTGAGCGAGCAGGCACCCTCCTTCCGCACGTAGCCGGGTTCACCGGCCTGCCGACGGGCACACCGGTGACGACCGTCGCCTCGCACGACACCGCATCGGCCGTGGCCGCGGTCCCGGCGACCGAACCGGGATTCGCGTATGTGTCGTGCGGAACCTGGTCATTGGCGGGTCTCGAACTGGACGCACCGGTGCTGACCGAGGCGTCGCGGGCGGCGAACTTCACCAACGAACGCGGTGTGGACGGCACGGTGCGCTATCTCCGCAACATCATGGGGATGTGGCTGCTCGAGGAATGCCGTCGAACGTGGGAACGCGCCGGTACGTCGACGGGTCTGGCGGCTCTTCTCGCGGACGCGGCGCATGCCCGGCCGTTCGCCGCAGTGATCGACCCGGACGATCCGGAGTTCCTTGCGCCGGGTGACATGCCGTCGCGGATCGACGCCGCGCTCACCCGGACCGGCCAGGCGACGCCGGTCGGTCCCGGCGGATACGTGCGCTGTGTACTGGAAAGCCTGGCACTGGCCCATCGCAGAACACTGCGCGAGGGCGCTGAGCTGGCGGGCCGCGAGCTGACACGCATCCATCTGGTCGGCGGCGGTTCGCGCAACGAGCTGCTGTGCCAGTGGACCGCGGATGCGACCGGCCTGCCGGTCACGGCGGGGCCCGCCGAGGCGACCGCGCTCGGGAATGTGCTGCTTCAGGCCCGGTCCCACGGGCTGGTGGGCGGGCTGACGGACATGCGTCGTCTGGTCGCGCGCACCCAGGAGTTGCGCCACTACACCCCGCAAGGGGACCCGGGAGCCTGGGACCGGGCGGCGGACCGGCTGGCGGTACACGTATGAGAGGCCCTCCGGCCCCCTCTGCCGACGCGGGCGGGTGGGGCCAGGGGCGATGTAGGGGCGGGGCGGTCAGATCGAAGCCAGGCCCAGTTCCTGGTCGCCGAGCGGCTCGAAGTGGCGGGCGACCTCGGCGGCGGTCACATCGCCGATCTCGGCGGGGCACCATCGCGGGGCACGGTCCTTGTCGATGATCCGGGCGCGAACGCCCTCCACCAGGTCATGGCCGGTGAAGGCCCGGCAGGAGACACGGAACTCCTGATCGAGGGCGGCTTCCAGACTACTGAGCCGTGCACTGCGGCGTACGGCGGCCAGGGTGACCTTGAGCGCGGTGGGTGACGCGGTGAGGAGCACGTCGGCGGCCTCCTTGGCGGCGGGCACTCCGCTGTTCACCAGCCGGTCGACGATTTCCTCCACGGTGTCGGCGGCGTAGCAGTCGTCGATCCATGCCCGGTGCGCCGCGAGTTCTCCTTCCGGGGCACCGGTCGCAAATCGCCGCACGGTTTCCGTCACCTCGGTGGGTGTCGCGCTTCCGGCGAGCTCGGTGGTGAGGTCGGGGAGGTGGTGCGACGGGACGAAGCGGTCGGCCAGCCCGCACAGTATGGCGTCGGCCGCGTCGACGGCCCGGCCGGTGAGAGCGAGGTGGGTGCCGAGCTCACCCGGTGCCGCGGCCAGCAGGTAGGTGCCGCCCACGTCGGGAACGAAGCCGATTCCGGTCTCGGGCATCGCAACGCGTGAGCGCTCGGTGACGATGCGCATGCCACCGTGGGCGGATACGCCCACGCCGCCACCCATCACGATGCCGTCCATGAGCGCCACGTACGGTTTCGGGAATCTGGCGATCCGGGCGTTGAGATGGTACTCGTCACGCCAGAAGTCCACGGAGGCACGACGCCCCGCGCGGGCGTCCTCGTAGATCGACCTGATGTCGCCGCCGGCGCAGAGGCCCCGCCCGCCGGCTCCGGCGATCACGACGGCGGTGACCGCGTCGTCGGCGGCGGCCAGCGTGAGCGCCTCGCCGATGCCGCGCACCATGGTGTGGGTGAGCGCGTTCAGGGCCCGGGGCCGGTTGAGGGTGACGTGCAGGATGTGACCCTCGGTATGCAGCAGGACGGGCTCGTCGTCGTTCATAGATGCGCTCCGGTCGGCCGTGGATGATCCTGCGTGCCATTCTGCGACGGCCGGGGCGAGGGCCCGGCACCGGGTCCCCCGTGGCACCGCTGTGGCACTCCCGAACCACGGGCTCGACAATTAAGAACTACGGGCCGCGATGTCCAGCAGCCCCGCCGGACGACCTCCGGAGCAGGCATGACCGACTCTTCACAGCGAGCAGACGGCGAAGCGACGCCCTGGCGCCGGCCGGACCGGCGACACGCAGGTGAGACCGGGATCGCGGAGCGACTTGCCATGAACCGGACCGGCAGCTTCGAATGGGATCTGGATGCCCGGACCATAGATGTCGACGAATCCGGGCTGATGGTCTTCGGCCTGGATCCCGCGACGTTCGACGCGTCACCGTCGGCGGTGATCGACCGGCTGGACGCGGCGGACCGCGCACGCCTGGACGTCACCATCGACGAGGCCATCTCCGGCGGGAGCAGTTCCTACAGCGTCCACTTTCAGGTGCCCGTGGAAGACGGGACCCGCCAGTGGACGCACGTACAGGCGCGCATCCTGCGGTCCGAGGACGGCCGGGCGCACCGCGTCATCGGTGTGGTGCGGGACGCGACGGCCGAGGTCACCCATTCGGCCATCGCGCTGGATCTGGAGAAGCGGCGCCGTCACCGGACGAGCATCGTCGAAGCCACCACCGCCGCGATGTCCCGTGCGGTGACGGTGGACGATGTCACCACCGCGCTCACCGGCCCGGGCGGACTGGTAGGAATCGGTGCGGACGGGCTGGCGCTCGGGCTGGTGGAGAATTCCGCGCTCACGATCATCGCGCTGAGCGGTGACTCGGTGGAGGTGCTCGAAGGCCTGGGTTCCGGGCAGCTCGACGCGACGCTGCCCCTCGGCGACACGATCCTCAGCGGGCGCCCCCGGTTCATCAGCTCACTCGATTCACTGATCCGGCGCTATCCGGTGCTCGCACCGCACATCGGCGAGCTGAATTTCCGCGCCGTCGCCTACCTTCCGCTGATAGCTCAGGCCCGCTCGCTCGGCGGGCTCGCGCTCTTCTACCGGGAACGCACGGTGTTCAACGCGGACGAGAGGATCCTGTGCCTGGGGCTGGCCGCCATCGTGGCCCAGTCGCTGCAGCGTGCGATCCTCTTCGACGAGGAACGCGAATTCGCAACGGGGCTCCAGGCCGCCATGCTTCCGCGGCGGATCCAGGAGATCGAGGGCGGAGAGATCGCGGTCCGGTACCACGCGGCGTGGAGCGGGCGCGAGGTAGGCGGCGACTGGTACGACGTGATCACGCTGCCCAGGGGCCGTATCGGCGTCGTGGTGGGCGATGTGCAGGGACACGACACGCACGCCGCAGCGATCATGGGCCAGCTGCGTATCGCCCTCCGCGCCTACGCCTCCGAGGGGCACCCCCCGGCGACCGTACTGGCGCGGGCCTCTCGCTTCCTCGCCGAGCTGGACACCGACCGGTTCGCCACGTCGACGTACGCGCAGGTGGACCTCGCCACGGGGGCGACGCGCGTGTCGCGCGCCGGACACTTCGGGCCGCTGATCAGGCACACCGACGGGCGGGTGGGTGTCCCTCAGGTGCGCGGAGGCATGCCGCTGGGAATCTCCACGGTTTTCCGGGACGAGGAGTATCCGGAGACCCGCCTCGATCTGGTGCCGGGCGAGACTTTCGTCCTGTACACCGACGGGCTGGTCGAAGAACCGGGTGCCGATGTCGACGCGGGTGTCGACGCGCTGATTCATGAGGTGAGCGGCGGGCCCGACGGTGCCGAGGCGCTGGCCGACCATCTGTCGGACCGGCTGTGGGAACGGTGGGGTTCGGGCGACGACGTTGCGCTGCTGGTCCTGCGGCGCAGCCCGGATCTCGGGTCGCCGCGTGCTCCCCGGCTGCACCAGTACATTCATCAGGCGGACCCGCAAGGGCTCTCCGATGCCCGAGCGATCGTGCGTCAGGCACTGACGGACTGGGACCTCGAAGGCCTGGCGGATGACGCGGTGCTGATCACCGGGGAATTGCTCGTCAATGTGCTGCTGCATACGGAGGGCGGTGCGGTATTGACGCTGGAGGTGCTGCCGGAGCCCGTTCGGCGCATCAGGCTGTCGGTCCAGGACCGCTCCAGTGTGTGGCCGCGACGGCGCACTCCGGGCGAGACGTCGACCTCCGGGCGGGGGCTGCTGCTTCTCGACGCGGTGGCTGAACACTGGGGCATCGAGCCCCGTGGAGAGGGCAAGGCCGTCTGGTGCGAGCTCGGCCCCGCGTCCTGAGCCTGTGGGCTGCGATGGAACGCCACGGGGGCGCACCGCAGCAGAGCGATGCGGTGCGCCCCCAGCCGAGCCGGCGGCGTTCTACCGCCGCCGTTCCGGACTTCGCGGACGCGTCAGTGCTGCACGCTGCGGCGCTTGCGGACGGACCACAGGATGCCGCCGCCGGCGAGCAGAACCGCGACAGCGGCTCCGCCGATGACGGGCGTGGCGGACGACGAACCGGTCTCGGCCAGGTCCGGCGCGCTGCTGCTCGACTCCGCGGGAGCCGGCGCGGCCTCCGTGGCGGTCTCGCTCGGCTCGGGGGCCTCCGAGGCCGGCGGCTCCGAGGCCGGCGGCTCCGTGCTCGGGGCCTCCGTGCTCGGGGCCTCCGAAGGCGTCTCCTCGGTCGGGGTGGGCGACGGGGTGTCGCCCTCGCACACAGGAGCGGTCTTCGTCTCGTCGACGGAGTACCTGTCGCTGTCCCCTGCCTTGACGACGAGACGGACGGTCAGCTCCTTGTCGTGCTTCGGGAGCTGGAGCGGGGCCTTCGTGCTGAAGTCGCGGCCGAACTGGGTCGTAGCCAGAAGGTCTTCGCCGCCCAGGACGGAGACGGTCACCTCGTTGGTGGCGTCACCCGAGTAGGCCGTCAGGTTGAGCGTCACTTCGGAGCAGGTCACGGCCCAGGTGAGGGTGTGAGCTGCGGCCGGACCGGCGGAGATGACCCCGCCCGCCAGGCCGACTACCGCGGCGGCCGCGAATGCTCCCGCGCCACGCCACGATCTCCTGGGTATGGTCATGAATTCTTCCTCCATATGAGTACACCGCTGGGATGGCGGTGGGGCGCACAGTACTGCCCCCGCCCCTGAGGGGGCACACCCGCCCCATGTCTCAGCGATGCAGCAACCACGCCCACATCACCGCTACTTGGGACATGAAGGACACTCCAGGATTGGCCGGAAGCCACTGGGCTCGCGGCCGGTCCGGCGGCCGGCAAGAGGGTCAGAGCGCCTTGTGCATGATGTGGAGCCCCACATAGCCCTCTGCGGGGTGCTTGAACCCCTCGGGCAGGGTCCCGATGATCTCGAAGCCGAGTGAGCGGTACAGCCGTAGGGCGTGGGTGTTCGTCTCCACCACGGCATTGAACTGCATGGCGCGATATCCCGCCTTACTTGCCCAGTCCACGGTGTACGCGCACAGAGCCCTGCCCACGCCCCGGCCGGAGTGATCCGGACTGACCATGTAGCTGGCACTGGCGATGTGGGAACCGTTGCCCATGTGATTGCGGTTCATCTTGGCCGTGCCAAGGACCGTCCCGGTGTCGTCGACCGCGACGACCGTGCGACCCGGCTCGGGGAGCAGCCACCAGCCTCGAGCCAGGTCTTCAGAGAGATCCACAGGGTAGGTGAAGGTCTCGCCTGCGGCTACGATGGTTCGGAAGAACGGCCAGATGGCGGGCCAGTCCTTGTCGGTGGCATCTCTGATCAGCATGGGGGCCAGGATGGCCGCGCCACCAGTTCGGCGCAATCGCTTTACCGATCTCTGCACCCAGGCCCGCGCAGCCCGATCCGGACGAGCAGCCCCCGCACGACACCGGCCTGGATACCGGAGCGACGAGGCACCCGGCCGGTCCGCCCGGACACAGGCCTCGAGCCGTTCGGCATTGAACCGTGCAACACCGGACCGTCCGCATCCCGTCGGTCCGGCATCGGGCGGAACGCGGGCTCGATTCCTGGTCGCGGAGCGGGGCGGACCTCACGCGCGTGTTCCAACTCCAGCGTCAGATTCACCCGGCGCCATAGGATTTCGTCCGGATCATCCGCCAGTATCAGCCTCACCATGGCCTCCCTCCCCGAGACGGACCCCGGGCGCGCGAAGGCGGGATCCGGCTGCACCCGGGCCAGGTAGGCACGCTCGTAGGGGTCCTCCACCACCTCCGCCAGCTGGACCGGGTCAAGAGCCGATGCCTGCAAGGCGGCGCGTGCCCACGGATCGTCGTTCCGGCTGAGCAGCTGGTCGACCCTGCGTGAACGCCAGTTGCGTGCACGCCGGTCGGTGCCTTCGTCCAGCATGGTCCTCATCCCTACCGGGCTCTTCCCCGCGAGCAGATCGGGCTCTCTCGCCGCGAAGGCGAGAAGCTCGTCCACCAGATAGAGCCAGACCACCGTGCGATAGCGGTTCAGATAGAACGCGACCGGGGAGATGCATCCGACGCGGGCCAGACCGGTGAAGCGCACGGGGCTCACACCGAGCAGTGTGGCGCCTTCCGCTGTACCCGCTGTACGCACCTGGTCCCGAAGCGATTCGGGGAACCCCGGCAGAGCGCGCAGCCGGTCGATCTCCTCCTGCCGGATCCGCGGCCTCGCCCCGCCCGCGGCCGGCTCCGCACCGATCAGTCCCAGATGGACGGCCAGATCGAACTCGCCGCGTTTCAGGTTTAGTTCTCGCGCTGCGCGGCCCGCGGACACGCACGTCGGCGCTGCCGCGTCGGCGGTGTACGTGCGGGTGGCTTCCGTAACGGTCATGACCGTCCTCCCCCGTGAGTCGACTACTCTGTGTGACCACGGTAGCTCGGGGAGAATTCCCTCGCAAAGCCTGTGGACAACTCGCAAGCATCCACAGAAGGAGCACGTCAGAGACGGTCGATGCTTTCGACGCCCTGCCGTACCGTCACGCCGAGGTGTTCGCCCACCCGGTTGACCAACAGGGTCATCTCGTAGGCGACCTGACCGACATCGGCTTCGGCGGCGGTCAGAACGCACAGGCAGCTGCCGTCCCCTGCCGCCGTCACGAAGAGCAGAGCCTCATCGAACTCCACCATGGTCTGGCGTGCTCTTCCCGCCCGGAAGTGACGGCCCGACCCGCGGGCCAGGCTCTGCAGCCCGGACGATACCGCCGCCAGATGCTCCGCGTCCTCCCGGGCCAGACTCGTGCTGGCCCCGGTCACCAGCCCGTCGTTCGACAGCACGAGCGCATGCTGGATGTGCTCCACCCGGCTGGTGAGATCGTCAAGGAGCCAGTCAAGTCCCCGGTCCAGCGCCATGTGCTCGTCCTCCCCGTTGGTCCGTCGCCGCGTTCCGTGCAAGCCTTGCGTACGGCCCGCCTGCGGGCAAGCGCCACCCCACACCGGGGGCGTCGCTTCGCGCCACGGTCCGCTCTTCGTCCAAGACGGGCTTCCGGCACAGGACCTGGAGACGGGCGCCCCTGCCGGGGCCCTCGTCTCACGCCAGGCCCTTCCCCTGCGCCGAACGAGTGGAGGAGCCTCGCCGTGTGCATCCGTCCGGCACCGTCCGTCACATTCGACCACGCGGATCAGGACCTCTTTCCCGGGGCGCGGTCGCGCGCGTCACACAGGACGACGGGCGTTCCCCGGTCCAGATCCAGTGCGCGCAGGACGTCGCCGCCCTCGGCCTAGGGCACTCGAGCGGTCGCGGCTGTGGCCGACGGCGAAGACGCCCGCTCCCACCACCAGCATCGCCACAAGGAGGCGGAGAAGGGTGAGCGGCACGTCGTAGCGGATTTCGGTGCCGATGGCACCGAATCCGGGCATGGCGACGACATGCATCGCGCAACTGCCGGTGCCCAAGGGGGATGCGGGGTGAGCAGCCTGGTACAGCGTGACGGCCGCTGGTGCGGAGTGCGCGGACGGTGCGGCGCAGCTCGAGGGCGTCGCCGATCGCTGCCCTCGCTCACGACAGCGCGGGAGTCAGCCAGCCGAAGGTGGCGTGGCCCAGGCCCTTATGGTCCCGAAATGCTGGACCGCTTCGGGGCGCGCACCAAGTGCGCAGCTCGAAAGGCGCGGGGATATGTTTCCGAACGATCAGGCAGCGTGCAAACGTGTGCACAGCATCGTGCCGTTTCGCTCGGGTGCGGACTGGGCGATCATGTCCATATGGCAGACGACCACACACACGTCCAGGAATTCTTCTCCGCCCGGGCGGCGCAATGGGACAGCCGTTTCCCCGATGACGGCCCCGCCTATGCCGCCGCCGTCAGCGAACTCGGTCTGCGTCCCGGCGCCGCCGTGCTCGACGCGGGCTGCGGTACGGGGCGGGCGCTGCCGGCCTTGCGGACGGCGGTCGGGCCCGGGGGGACGGTGCTCGGGGCCGACCTGACGCCCGCGATGCTGCAGGTGGCCCTGCGAGCGGGAAGAGAAGCGAGCGGCGCCCTGCTCCTGGCGGATGCCGCACGGCTTCCGCTGCGTGCCGGGGCTCTCGACGCCGTTTTCGCCGCCGGGCTGATTTCGCATCTTTCGCACCCCGGGACCGGACTCTCGGAGCTGGCGCGGGTGGTGCGCCCAGGCGGCCGGCTCGCCCTGTTCCACCCCGTCGGGCGAGCCGTGCTTGCCGCGAGGCACGGCCGGACCCTCTCCGACGACGATCTCCGGGCCGAGCCCTCTCTCACCCTCCTGCTGGCAGCCGCGGGCTGGCGTCTGGACGCGTATACCGACGAGGACAGCCGGTTCCTGGCACTGGCCGTACGAGCCGGCTGAACGGCCGCCGTGACCACGGCAGTACGGCCCGGCTGAACCACCCCGCAGCTTCGGCGGGCCGCCCCCGGCTCACTCGACCGTTCCGCCAAAGGGCCGTCCGCGCGGCACGGGACAGCCACGCACGCCCGCCGTCGGGAACGTGCCGAGCCGGGCCACCTCGTAGCCGTCCGGGTAGCCCTTGATCTCGGGGTTCTGGCGGGCGTAGTGCGGGGTGGAACGCGGTGGTAGGAGCCGCACCGCTCGCGCTCTCAGGCGCAGAGCGCCGCGCGTCAGCCCCCGGGCGACGGGGCCCGGCCGCTCGTACCGAAACGCCCGCAGCAGCGAGTCGTCGAGCAGGGCCAGGCTGGCCCTTCGGATCACGGGCGCGAGCGGGCGCGGGTACCAGGAGCCCATCAGGGCCAGGGTGGCGTCGGAGACCGCGCGTGCGCCCTCGTCCCAGCCGAAGTGCTTGTCCTCGTAGGAGTCCAGGGCACGCTCGAAGTCCTCGTACGTCTGCGGCACGTCCTGGATGCCCATGCGGGCGCCGAGGGTGCGGTAGTACACGGCGAAGGCGCGCATCTCATGGCCGGACAGTCTGCGCCACCCATACGTGTCGAGCCAGCGCTTGGGGGTGACGACGAACGTGCAGAGCACATAACGCATGTCGTCGTTGCTGATGTCGTAACTGCGGTGCATCCGGTTGATCCGCCGGACGGCCGTACGGCCCGCTTCGCTGTCGAAGCCGTGCTCGACGACGGTGTCGAGAAGTAGTGCGGTGTCGTCGTACCTCTTCTGTGAACGTTCCGTCAGTTCTCCTGTCGCCGCGAGCAGTCGTCCGATGCTGGGGACCGCATAGGTGCGGTACAGGGCGAGTTCGAGAGCCCGGGTGATGTCCCAGGGAAATTCGTACGACACGGTGAACCGGTAGATCTCCAGAAAGTCCCGTTCAGGGTCCAGGCGTTGAATTTCCTTCAGGCGCTCGAAGCGCTTCACCATGCTGTTCCCCTCGTCGGCCGGAAGCACAACCCTAATTGCGCCGCGCAGGCCCGCACCATGGCACGAGGGGTGCTGTCGCACGCCCTGGGGGCGAGTCGCGCAGGCCGCACACGTCGCCGTTATCGCTTGCCAGGGTGTCGACGACAGGGTTACCGAGTAGTTAAGGTGCGCCGACGGACCAGCGATCAGGGATGAGGGTGGGTGCTGTGGCAGGGACTGACGAAACGGTCGCCGACGACGATGCGCTGTTTGTGCTGACCGCGGTGCTGCTGACCCCCGCGCAGTTTCCCAGTGTGCTCGGCGACGACTACGTGGCCGCGTGCGCCGTGCTCGGTCTCGAGCCGTACGCCGAGGGGTACGGTCTCGTACTCGGCCAGGACACCGGCGGTGCCCGCTGGACGGTGGTCGTCGAGGACGTCTCACTGGTGGCGGTCGCCATCGCCTCCTGGGACTGCGGGATGGAGTACGACCTCTCCCCCGACGACCGCTCGGTGGTCTGTGCGCTTCCGGGATGGCCGCTCGCGCTGGCGGTCGCCGCGCCGGGTGTCCCCGAGCCGCACGACCCGTCGCCCGATCCGGACGGTGCGGGGCCGGCCCCCCTGTCCCCGCCGGACACCGAGGTCTGGGGCGCGGCGCAGCGGCGTCTCGGGGCGGACGAGATCGCCCTCCAGTGGGGCGCGTGGCGCGCGCAGATAGACGACGAGACCGCGTTCGGCCGGTCCGGGCCCCGCCGGCCGGACGGCGGGGCTCCGGCCGACGGCGCACGGACCGAGAACGCCGGGAGCATGGCGGAGCCCACCGGATCCGGGCAGCACCCCGGCGTACGCAAGGCGCTCGAAGCAGCGCGGGCGTATGTGGCCTCTCCGCCCCCGCCCGGCCGGATCCGCTCCGCGTTCGCCCCTGACGGGGCACGGACGCTGCGTGCCGACGGCCCCGGCTGGTCCCTCGTTGCCAGGACCGACGACATCGCGCTCGTCCTGCTGGACGAAAGGCCGGGCGAGGTCATGCCGGTCGGCCGCGGACCGGAACTGCCCGGACTGCTGGAGTCGCTCGAAGAGCTGGCCGTCCGGCCGTCCTGATCCCGGCGGTGCGCCGCAGGCCCCGCACCGCTCGGCCCCCTGCACCACACGCGGTCCGATGGACGGTGCGGCTCCGCGGGCAGCTCGGCCTTGACCGGGTCACCGGGCCCGTGCGACTCCGCCCGTCGCCCATGAACCCGCCTTGCGGACGCCCGGTCGCCCGCGCGGCCGCCGACCGTTACTGCTCACCGCGGTGACTGTGCTGTTCAGCGTCCGATCTCTTTACGGCTGATCCTGCGGAGCCTGCGCCTCTGCGCCGGGTCGAGCAACAGGTACCCCGCCACGGGCACGCCGATGAGAACCAGCAGCGACCACCAGAATCCGATGAACGGAATCAGGACGACTGCCGCTACGACTCCCCCGATGGCGATCTTTGCACCGTTCGACATGATCCATGCCTCCTCCGCGGCCGGAGCCGCTCCTGGTGAGAGAACGCCTGTGCGCCCCTGTCAGTTCCGGGTACGCGGCACAGGCTCCGCAGCGGTCTACCGGAGCGGCTCGCCGACCTCATGCATGTGCTGCAGTGCCTGCCGGTAGGACTCGACGATTCCTGTCTCCGCGTACGGCATCCCGATCGATGCGCAGTGCGCCTTGACCAGCGGCTGTGCCAGCCGCAGGTGGGGGCGGGGCATGCTCGGGAAGAGGTGATGCTCGATCTGGTAGTTGAGGCCGCCGAGGAACCAGTCGGTGAGGACTGCGCCCCGTACGTTGCGCGACGTGAGGACCTGGCGCTGCAGATGGCCCCAGCGGTCACCGTCGGGGTCGGGCATCTCCATGCCCTTGTGGTTCGGTGCGAAGGCCATGCCCAAGTGGAGACCGAACAGAGCGTGGTGCACCAGGGCGAAGACGACGGCCTTGCCCGGAGACATGACGGTCAGGAGCAGTGTGGCGTACAGCGCGAGGTGGCCGGTCAGCAGGAGGCCGGAGAGCGCGCGCTCACGGACGGGCTGGCGCCGCAGGAACTGGAAGCCGTAGATCTTGAGGGCGATGCCCTCGAGGAGCAGCATCGGGAAGAAGAGCCGCGCCTGGTTGCGGGTGAGCCAGCGGGCGAAACCCTCACGCTGGGCGGCCTGCTTCTGGGTCCACACCAGGGCGCCGACACCGACGTCGGGGTCCTTGTCTATGTGGTTCGGGTTGGCATGGTGGCGTACGTGCTTGTCGTTCCACCAGGCCTCGTTCATACCGAGGAGCAGATTGGCATGCACGAAGCCGACGATCCGGCCGGCCTTGCGGTCGCCGGTTATCTGGGCGTGGCCCGCGTCGTGGCCGAAGAAGGCCGTGCGGGTCCACAGGATGGCCAGCGGCAGGGCGAGGAACAGATTCCACCAGGTGTCGCCCAGGAGCACCATGCCGGTGATCACCGCTCCGAGAGCGACCAGGTTTGCGGCGATCCCGGCCGCGTACCAGCCGGTGCGCCGGTCCAGGAGCCCCTGCCCTTTGACGGCCTTCAGGAGCGGTGCGAAATCACTGCCGGGAGCTTGAGCGCCCGCCGGGCCCTCCGATCCGTCCCGTGGCTGTGGCGCAACGGTGGCTGATACGGCTTGGGGCATGACGTCTCCGGTTTCTGGGCATCTGCGCTGACCTCGTCAAACGTACGGATGGCGAGCCTGCGGCAGCCATGGCGCCACCACCCCGATCATGCGGGGGAAAACCCCACTGCCCGGTGGTGGTACAAGCTGCACCCCAAGCTTCAGAAGGCAGAAATAAGTGATATGGGTCACTGTACATTTCTCCCGGGACGGGACGTGGGTGGAGTACCCTCGGCGACCCCGGGCTCACTAGTCAAATTTGAGGAATCTGACATCGCTGTGCACAGGCTCCCTGCGGCAACCCTCAACGAGAACGCTGAACCATCCCGCTGCTCCGCAGTCTTCCTCCCTGCTGATCCGGCCCGTACCGGCCTGATCGCGTTCTGGAATGCGGACGGTAGCACCCCTCCCTGCCATCCAGGGAGTCCGACGGAATTGACGGTCGTCGGAAAGGACATCCGTCCTTACGTCGTCCCGGCGTTGCTGATGCCCGTGCGGGAAGCACTGCCGGTACTGACACGGGCGCGGGCGGACACCCGTGCCTCTCCCTCTGCGGCGTTCTGGGGCGCTGCCGGGGTCCTCGCGCTCCAACTCGTCGCGCGCGGGCTGATGCTGCCCGGGCTGAGTCCCACGGACCGCGATGCCTGGCGTGCCGGCCCGCTGACCGCGGACGATCTCGAGCGGATCCGAGTGCTGGCGGCTTCCATGCCGCCCGACGCCCACGCGGTACCGCTCGACGTGGCTGCCCAGCCCGTGATGCTGGCCGAGCCGGAATCGCTGCTGCGGTCGTTCCTCGACGCGGTGGTGGATGGCCTGCCGCGCACACCGGCGGCCGAATTGGTCACGGGCACACCCGCGTACGCCGCCCGGGCCACGCAGCATCTGCCCGGACTGCGGCCGTGGGCGGTTGATGTGGCGGCCGGTCACGATGCGGGCGTACGGCTCTCCCTTCGGGTCGAGGTCTCGGGGCTCGGCGATGCGACGGGCGCGGAGGTGGCGGAGGCGGCCGGGGACGATGCCGGCCACGCACCCTCCTTCCGCGCGGTCCTGCAGATCCACAGCGTCCAGGATCCCGCCCTTGTCGCCGACGCGGCGGATGTATGGGCCGACCGCTCCCCCGCGGCTTCGCTGTTCGGTCCCCGCGCCCGCATGGACGCCCTCCTCGCCCTGCGCCGCGCCGCCCGCGCCTGGCCTCCGCTGACGCCTCTTCTGTCAGCCGCGGTCCCGGATGCGGTCGAGCCCGGCGACGAGGAGATCGCGGAGCTGCTGGGCCCGGCGGCCCGGGCGCTCGCCGCGACGGGCGTCCAGGTGCACTGGCCGAGGGAGCTGGCGCGGAAACTCAACGCGCGTGCGGTGATCGGCCCGGAGGACGACGGCACCGGGGCGACGGCACGGACCGGAGGAGACACGCCGTCCTTCCTCTCCGCCGACGCGCTGCTGTCCTTCGACTGGTGGTTCGCGCTGGGGGACCGGAAGCTGAGCCGGGCGGAGCTCGACCGGCTGGCGGAAGCGGGCAGACCGCTGGTCAGACTGCGTGACCAGTGGGTACTCATCGACCCGGAGGACGCCAGGCGTGCCCGCGAGACCCGGGACCGCAAGGTCACCCCCATCGACGCGTTGGGGGCCGTGCTGACGGGGGCCACCGAAGTCGACGGACGCCGGATGGAAGTGGCCGCGACGGGCTGGCTCGAGCGGCTGCGCGAGCGCATCGCCGACCCGGAGTCGGAGGACCGGACGGTCGGTCAGCCGGACGGGCTCGACGCGAGTCTGCGCGACTACCAGCTGCGTGGCCTGAACTGGCTGCACACCATGACCTCGCTCGGCCTCGGCTGCTGCCTTGCCGACGACATGGGACTCGGCAAGACGATCACGCTGATCTCTCTCCATCTGCACCGGCAGGGGATCGAAGCAGCTGCGGGGCCCACACTCGTGGTGTGCCCCACCTCTCTGATGGGCAACTGGCAGCGGGAGATCGAGAAGTTCGCCCCGGGTACCCCCGTTCGCCGCTTCCACGGCGGGTCGCGCTCGCTGGAGGGCATCGCGGGCGGCGAATTCGTCCTCACCACATACGGAACGATGCGCCTGGACGCGGCTCGGCTGGCTCAGGCATCCTGGGGCATGGTCGTCGCCGACGAGGCGCAGCACGTCAAGAACCCGCACTCGGCGACCGCCAGGCAGCTGCGCACCATCGGCGGGCGCGCCCGTGTCGCCCTCACCGGTACCCCGGTGGAGAACAACCTCTCCGAGCTGTGGGCCATCCTCGACTGGACGACCCCCGGACTGCTCGGGCGGCTCGGTACGTTCCGCACCCGCTATGCGAGCGCGGTGGAGGGAGGCAACGACCCCGGCGCGGCCGAGCGGCTCACCTCGCTGGTCCGCCCGTTCCTTCTGCGGCGCCGCAAGTCCGACCCCGGCATCGCACCGGAGCTCCCGCCGAAGACGGAGACCGACCGCGCCGTGTCGCTCACGGCGGAGCAGACCGGTCTGTACGAGGCGGTGGTACGCGAGACACTCGAGGAGATCTCCGGCGCGGACGGTCTCGCACGGCGCGGGCTGGTTCTGAAGCTGCTGACGGCACTCAAGCAGATCTGCAACCACCCGGCGCAGTACCTCAAGGAGGAACAGCCGCGGATCGTGGACCGTTCCGGAAAGGTGGAGCTGCTGGACGAGCTGCTCGACACGATCCTCGCCGAGGGCGCGAGCGTGCTGGTGTTCACCCAGTACGTGCGGATGGCGCGCCTGCTGGAACAGCATCTCGCGGCGCGCGGGGTCCTCACCCAGTTCCTGCACGGCGGCACCCCGGTCGCGGCACGGGAGGCCATGGTCAATCGCTTCCAGGCGGGCGAGGCACCGGTGTTCCTGCTGTCACTCAAGGCCGCGGGTACGGGGCTCAACCTCACCCGGGCCGGCCATGTAGTGCACTTCGACCGCTGGTGGAATCCGGCAGTCGAGGCGCAGGCGACCGACCGTGCCTACCGGATCGGACAGACCCAGCCGGTGCAGGTGCACCGGCTGATCGCCGAGGGCACCGTCGAGGACCGTATCGCCGCCATGCTGGCACGGAAACAAGGGCTCGCGGACGCGGTGCTCGGCAGCGGCGAGGCCGCGCTGACGGAACTGGGCGATGCGGAACTGGCCGAACTGGTCGAGCTGCGAGGGGGCGCACGATGAACGAGGGGCTCGAGCCGGAGCGTACGTTTGCCGCACTTCCTCCCGCGCAGGGCCGCAGCTTCGCCTCGTCCTGGTGGGGACGGGCCTGGCAGAAGGCGCTGGAGGACACGGCGCTCGACGGTCAGCAGCTCAAAGAAGGGCGGAGGCTGGCCCGCGAGGGCAGGGTCGGCGCGGTGTCCGTCCGGCCCGGCCGACTCACCGCGGTCGTGCAGGACCGCGACTCGACGGCGTACCGCAGTGATGTGCTGCTCCAGGAGCTGAGCGAGGAGGAATGGGGCCGGTTCCTGGACATGGCGTCCGAACGGTCCGGGCACATCGCCGCCCTGCTCGACCGTGAGATGCCGCCCCATCTGGTGGAGGACGCGGCCGCCGCCGGTCTCGATCTGCTGCCGGGAATAGGGGACCTGGAGCCGGAGTGCAGCTGCGAGGCCTGGGACCACTGTTCACATACGGGCGCCCTGTGCTACCAGGTGGCTCGGCTGCTCGACCAGGATCCGTTCGTGCTGCTGCTGTTGCGTGGTCGCGACGAGCGGCGGCTGCTCGACGAGTTGCAGGTGCGCAGCGCCGCTCGTGCGGTCCGTGGGACGGGTAGCGGAGAAACGTCGGTGGAGGACCGGGCCGGTGAGCAGGCCTCGTGGGGCGTGCGGGCCGACGAGGTGTACGCCGCGTGGGACACTCTGCCGCCGCTGCCTCCTCCCCCGCCCCTGCCCACGGAGCCGGGGCCGCCACCGTCGTTGGACACGGAGACGGTTCCGGCTGCGGGTGTCGACCCCTCGGCTTTGGAATTCCTGGCTGCGGACAGCGCTGTACGGGCGTTCGCGATGCTCGCGGAGGCGCTCGCCGCAGGCCACGAACAGCAGCCGCCGGCAGCCGGGCTGACGCCGGAGCAGGACGCGGTGCGGCTGGCTGCCGACGGCCGGCCCGACGCCCGGCTCACGGCGCGCCTCGGCGCGGCGGCCGGACGCGGGGCTGCGGGGCTCGACGTCGCGGTGCGGGCCTGGCGGTTCGGCGGGACGGCCGCGCTGGCAGTGTACGACGAGGAGTGGCTACCCGGCCCTGACGATCTCGCCCGTGCGCGAGCACAGCTCGCCGACGCATGGGACGAGGGCGAGGGCCCGCAGCTCCATGCCGCCGGCAACCACTGGACCGTGGCCGGTTCCGCCGTGCAGCTGCGGTACGGGCGCGACGGGTGGTGGTGGCCGTACGCCAGGGAACGGGGGCGGTGGGTGCCGACCGGGCCGGCGGAGGACGATCCGGCGGCCGCGCTGGCCGGAGTCCTCTCCGTTTGCTGAGGGCTGGGGACGTTCGTCGCGTCCCGTCATCGCTCGTGCGGAACCGTACGGCGGGTCAGCGCGTGTTGTGCCGTAGACCGGACCCACGCACAGGAGTACTGATGCAGCGCAGACGGATACTTCAGGGCGCCGCGGTCACCGCCGCCGCGGCGCTCCTTCCGGCGTCCGTCCGGTCCGTGGCCGCCTCCACGTCGGACACGGACCACCGCGGGGCGCAGTGGTATCCGGCATCTACGTCCAACTACACGCCATCGGGCCGCCCTTCGGCCAAGCCGGTCGATCTCGTCATCGTCCATGTCGCCCAGCAGACGTTCACCCAGACGATCGGCATCTTCCAGAATCCGGCCAAACAGGTGTCCGCCCACTATGTGGTGCGTTCGGGGGACGGTTTCGTGGCCCAGTGTGTGCGGGAACGGGACACCGCCTGGCACGCGGGCAACTGGGATTACAACACCAGGAGCATCGGTATCGAGCACGAGGGCTGGGTCGACCAGCCCGCCTACTTCACCCACACGATGTACGAGCGGTCGGCGAGACTCACCGCGGGCATCTGCGACCGCTACGGCCTGCCCAAGGACCGCGCGCACATCATCGGCCATCATGAGGTGCCGGGCAGCGACCACACCGACCCCGGGGCCCACTGGGACTGGGTGCGCTACATCCGCCTCGTCAATCTGGTCTGAGCCCCGCCCCGCGCCGGCGGAGGGAGGCAGCAGCCCCCGGGCCGGTGCGAATCCGGTCAGCCCGCCGCGTGTCAGGTTTAGGGTCATGCACGTGCTCGGCGCTTCCTCGGCCGAGAAGCCCGGCACCGTCACGAGCGCCATGTGGCCCGTGCCAGTGCCCGTGATCACGCAGGCCTTGACGGCGGTGGGGAACCTTTGCCTCCATGCGGTTCCCGTGCCGGAGCTCCGGCACGGCGCGCGCCCTCCGCGCCACCCGCCGCCGGGTCACGTGCGGCCGCGCCCTCCTCCGGTACGTCGTCCTCCTCGGCCATCGGTTGCCCCATGGCCCCTCCGCCCCGCAGGCGTTCCAGGTCTGAGGAGCGGACCTGGATGACCAGCAGCGCGATCAGCGCCGCGACGACGGAGAAGACGGCGGCGGCGACGAACGCGCTGGAGACTCCCGAGGCCAGCACCTGGTCACCCCAAGGGGCCGGAAGCTCCCCCGTCCTGCGGAACTCCAACTGCTGGGCGGGGGTCGCCTCGGCCAGGAAGCGGGGTATCTGGTCCATCGCCTCGTTGTGGCTGACCGTCCCGAACACGGTGACCAGAATGGACAGCCCCAGCGAACCGCCCACCTGTTGGGTCGCGTTGAGGATCCCTGACGCGGCGCCCGCTTCTCTCGGGGCCACACCCGACACCGCCATCAGGGTCAACGAGACGAACTGCATGCCCATGCCGAAGCCGAAGACGAGTACGGGACCGAGAATGCTGCCCAGGTAGGTGCTGTGGACATCGGTCTGCGTGAGCCAGCCCAGCCCCGCGGCCGCCAGGATCGCGCCCACCACCATGAACGGTTTGGGGCCCCATCTGGGCAGTAGCTGCGAGGCGATTCCCGCACTGATCGCGATGATCACGCTCACCGGCAGGAAGGCCAGCCCGGCACGCAGCGGGCTGAAGTCGAGGATGTTCTGCACGAAGAGGGTCAGGAAGAAGAACATGCCGAACATCGACGCGGCCAAGCTCAGCATCATCCCGTAGGCGCCGGCACGATTACGGTCACGGAACATGTGCAGGGGCGTGATGGGCTGCCTCGAGCGGCGCTCGACGGCCAGGAACAGGGCGAGGAACACCACGGCGGCGCCGAAGGCGGCGATGGTCAGGCTGTCGCTCCAGCCCTCCTTGGAGGCCCTGATGAAGCCGTAGACGAGCAACACCATACCGAGCGTGGAGATGAGCGCCCCGAGGAGGTCGAAGCGACCCGGGTGACGTTCGGATTCCCTGATGTGGCGGGGCGTCGCGAGGGCGATCAACAGGCCGATGGGCACATTGACGAAGAGCACCCAGCGCCAGTCGAGCCACTCCACCAGCAGACCACCGGCGAGCAGGCCGATCGCGCTGCCGCCCGCTGACACCGCGGCGAACACTCCGAACGCCCGGTTCCTCTCGGGTCCCTCGCGGAAGGTCGTGGTGATGAGCGAGAGGGCGGTCGGTGAGGCGATCGCACCTCCGACGCCTTGCAGCGCGCGCGCCGCGAGGAGTTGCCAGGATTCCTGTGAGAGGCCGCCCAGCAGTGAGGCCAGCACGAAGAGCAGCACGCCGAAGACGAAGACTCTGCGGCGCCCGAGAATGTCGCCCAGCCGCCCACCTAGCAGGAGCAGCCCGCCGAACGTCAGGGTGTAGGCGTTGATCACCCACGACAGGCTCTCGGTCGAGAAGCCGAGGGAGGTCTGGATGTGCGGCAGAGCGATGTTCACGATGGTGATGTCGAGAACCACCATGAGCTGGCACGAGGCGATGACGAGCAGGGCGATGCCCTTGCCTCGGCCCCGCTCCGGGGATCCGGCAATCGGCGCAGACTTCGCTCGGGATCCGGTCATGACGCTCAGTGCCGTATGCGTCGGCAGTGAACAGAAACGTTCACTCATCGACCGTAGGTGGGGCCGGACGGGTCCGCCAATCGATCACATGGCAGACGCACGGACGCTCGGGCGCACGGCCCTCCGGGTACCCCGCCGGACCTGAGCGGCCGGCGGGGCCGGGGGGCCGGGGGGCCAACCCTTTGAGGTCCGTGTCAGGCGAAGTTCACGTCACTGCACAGGAAGTACGTCTGGTCCATGTGCGACGCCTGCCAGATCGTGTAGACCACATGACGGCCGCTGAGGCCCGAGGTACTCACCGGGATCTCGTAGTTCTGACTGGGCGCGTAGCTTCCGGTCTCAGTGACCAGCTGGAGGTCGCCCCAGGTCAGCGCCTCCGTGGCGGGGTCGAAGCCCTGCCGGGTGACGTACACCTGGAAGTAGTCGGCGCCATGGCTCGCCTGGTCGTACAGCTTCACGGTGAAGTCACCGGTGACGTCCGTGGTCTTCCACGCGCCCACGGTGTCGAGGGAGTTGTACCGCCCGCCTTCCGCCCGGCCGCCGCTGCACAGCTGGCCGTCGGGTACGGCGGCCGGGAAGTCGCCAGCGGAGCCGTTGCGGTACAGCCCGTTCCAGTTCCACATGGCGTTCGGGTCGGCCTTCCACGCCTGCCAGCACATGGGGTCCTCCTGCTCCATGGCCGGGTTCTGGAAGTCATCGCCCCAGCGCAGCCAGCAACCGTAGTTGCGGGAGGCCGGGTCGACGACGGAGCCGTGGGCGCTCGCGGTGCCTGTCCACGGGAGGAGGCAGAGGAGTGCGGCGACGAGTACGCCGCCGAAGCGCAGCGCCCAGCCGCTTAAGTTGACGCGATCATGACATATCATGGATGCGATCTCCATTTCCGGGAGGTGGGGGGATCCGCCGGCGTGGGAGCGCTCCCGCGCCTCTTGAGGCTTTGCCCCGCCACCCCCGCGCCAAACATGCCGACGCGACATCACCAGTAGTGGCGGCGACCTCCGACCGCATGCCCCACAGCCCCCAGCAGCCACAGCGCGAGCCCGATCACCAACAGAATGATCCCGATGGTCCACAGGACACCGAGGCCGGTCACCAGACCGAGAATGAGGAGGATGGCTCCGATGATGATCATGACTACCTCCGGTCGCGCCACCTTCACGCGAAGAGTATGCGCATAAATGAGCATATGCCTCGACCGGTGTCTTGCCCATATGCACCTCGGCGCTCTGAGGTGAACGTACGGCAGCGGCGTTCCCGTCAATCGCGGGGCAGCAGGGTCCCCAGCGGGCCGAGGTCCAGGTTGAGGTCTTCGGGACGCACCCCATGTTGCTCGCAGAGCTCCGCCATACGCTGGTCGAGCAGCATGAGGGTGGTCCCGATCTCGTCCACCTGACCGTCGGTGAGGTCTCCCTGATCGATTCGGCGGATGGCCTGGCGCTCCATGAGCTGGCGCAGCAGCTCCACCACGGTCAGTACGAGTGCTACGAGGTCCCGCCCCAACTGGTCGGCGTCGACGTCGAGTCGTGAGGACGTCACAACGGGCCCCCGTCCGCCCAGGGAGCCGGAACGCGTTCGTTGACGGAGGAGAGAAGGGCATGGAGTGACAGCCGCACGAGGGGAACGTCCGCGATCGCGATCACGAGGTCACCGCTGATCACCACACCCGTCGCCAGTACCCTGTCCAGCAGATCGACGAGAGGCACGCCGATGGGGCCGACCAGGGGCTCGGGATTGTCCCAGGGCACCACTTCGCGTTGCATGTCTACACCTCGCCGACGAAGGAGTACGGCACCCAGGGACCGGAGATTTCGATCTGTGCACCGGTCGAGTTCCGCAGCGTCCGGATCAGTTCCCCGAGCTCGGCCTTTCGGTGCTCCCCCACCAGGTAGGTGGCGTTGAGCACCTGGACGCGGCCCTTTTCCGCCGACTCGGAAGCCTGCAGGCGCAGTCTGCGTCCCGCGGCGGCGACCGCCTGGAAGGCGGCGTCCACCGTCTCGGCGACCCGCAGGGCGTCCTCGTGCCGTCGTTCGCGCCGCGCCTGCACTCCGCGCCTGCGCTCCAGATAGGCGAGACCGGCTCCAGGGGCCGGGCGCGAACGTGCGGCCGGCGCCTCCGACGGGCGAGCGGGGGGGCTCGGATCCGGCGCCGGGAATGCGGCCGCGTAGACCTTCACACCCCACTCGCAGTGGCCCGCGGTGCGCTCCAGGGCGGCGCGGAAGCGCCCGGTCTCGTCGAGGAGTGCCTGCCGGGCCCGCTCCTCACCGTGATAGAGAGTCGCCAGCGGGAGAGGAACAGTGGGGCACGCCGCGGCGGCTGCCGATACCACGTCGTGATGCGCGCGGGCGTATCGTTCGAGCTCGTCCCGGTCGGACATACGGGCCTGCCACACCTCGTCCGTGAAGTCGGCCGCCCGGACGGTCTGAACGATCGCGGTCAGCTCACCGAACCGCAGTCGGCGCAACGGTTGGCTCTCCGCGACTCCCTGCAGGCCCGCGAACGCTGCCGGATCCGGTGCCTGGCACACCGCGAACACATAGAGGGCACTTCCCTCCGCGGTCAGTTCGAGTCCCCGCTCCGTCATGCGCTTCGAATCTCCTTACTCATCGGTCGTCCGACGTCTCGTCCGTCTTCGATTCGAGCGCTTCCAGACGCTCACGCAGTTCACGGTTCTCGTCCTGGAGAGAGTTACGGGCGGCACGCGAACTCAGCGCGGGATCCGTCTCCCACCAGTCGATACCAGCCTTCTTCGCGGTATCCACGGATGCAACGAACAAGCGGAGCCTGATGGTGAGCAGCTCGATGTCGAGAAGGTCGATCTTGATGTCACCCGCGATGACGATGCCCTTGTCGAGGACACGTTCGAGGATGTCGGCGAGGCTGCTGTTCTCCGGCCCCGGAACGGGGTACGCCTCCCGCCCGAGGTCGAGATCAGTCACCTCGACGCCCTCCGCCCGCGTCGCTTCCTGGGCGCGGCTTCCTCTTCCTCGGGCTCTTCCTCATCTGCTTCGTCTTCTGGTTCCTGGTCGTCCTCGTACTCCTCCTCGGGCTCTTCTTCGGGTTCCTCGTCGTCCTCGGGCTCTTCCTCTTCCTCCTCTTCCTCCTCTTCTCCCTCTTCCTCCTCTTCCTCCTCGGGCTCCTCTTCCTCCTCGTCGGATTCCTCCGGCTCCTCGCTCTCGGCTTCCTCCTTCTCGACGGCCTCTTCGTGCGTCACGACGACTTCCCCGTCGCGGATCTCGCCGCGCCAGCCCTCGGGCTCCTCGTCGGTGAGCGTGACGAAACGCTGGAAGAGTTTGAAGTCGAGTCGCATGCGGCGGCCTTGTACCCGCCACAGATTTCCCGTTTTCTCGAAAAATCCCGAGGGGTAGTACTCCACCACCAGGACGATCCGGGTCAGACTCGGGGCCAGCTCGTGGAAGCTGACGCAACCACGTGTGGAACCCTTGGCTCCCTCGGAGGTCCAGACGATGCGGTCGTCGGGCACCTGTTCCTGGACCGTCGCCTTGAAACCGCGCGAGGACGGGCCGATCTTGACCTTCCAGTCGCTCGACATCTCCTCATCCATCGAGACGCTCTGAACGCCCTTGGTGAAGCCGCTGAACTCGTCGTACCGAGTCCAATGGTCATACGCGGTACGCAGGGGAACTCCCACATCGAGGACCTCGATGATGTTCATGGACTTGCCGCCGCCCGGCTTGCCCTTGCCCTTCCCGCCGCCCCCGAAAACGTCCTTGGCCTTGTCCACGACTTTGTCCTTGACGCTTCCGGCCTTGTCCGCGACGAAGGCCTTGACCGGGGATTCTCCCTGAAGAACGCGAGAGGCGATCGACGGCAGCGAACCGCCGCTATCGGCCATATCGGTGAGCTGCCCCGTGAGACCGGTCAGCTTGTCGCCGGCCTTCTGCGCGAGCTTCCCTGTCTGTGCGCCGAAAAAATTGGAGACTTCCCCGCGAAGGCGGTCCAGACCCGACTCTTCCGCCCCGGGTTCATCCTTGTCCGTCCTGGCCATGGCTGCCTACCTCCGCCGTTCGCCGCGTTGGGACGCGGATCGCTTCGATGACGTCGCTTTCTTGGCTGAAGCGGTCTTCCGGGTTGGTGACTTCTGGGCCGGTGCCGACTTCTTGGCAGGCGCCTTCCGGGCAGCGGACTTCTTCACCGGTGCCGATTTCTTGGCTGCGGTCTTCTTCGCAGGCGCCTTCTTGGCAGCCGTTTTCTTGGCGGCGGCCTTCTTCGCGGCAGGCTGCTTCTTCGCCGCCGCCTTCTTGCCGGCCCGGCGAGCGCTCGGTCGCGGCTCTTCCGACTCCTCCTCTCCTTCCTCTCCTTCGTCTTCTTCCTCTTCCTCCGGCTCCTCTTCCTCCGGCTCCTCTTCCTCCGGCTCCTCTTCCTCTGCCGGTTCCTCTTTCTCCGGCTCCTCTTCCTCTGCCGGTTCCTCTTCCTCCTCTTCCTCCGGCTCGTCCTCGTCGTACTCGCCCTCGTACCCCTCGTCTTCCTCCTCTTCCTCGTCCTCGTCATGCGCCCCCAGCCGCGCCGTCCGGTCACTGATGGCGTCGGCCAGCGAGTTCATGCCCCGGTCCGCCGCCGCCGTCAGCGCCTTCCTGCCGGAGACGAGGACCTCGCCCTTCAACTGGTTCTGCAACTCGGCGAACTGCGGCATCTCGCTCAGTCGGCGCACGCCTTCAGCGGCGAGCTGGCGTGGTTCCAGGCCGAAGCGCCTGCCTGCCAAGTAGGTCGCGACGGAGAGGGCAAGCCGACCCTTCTTCGTACGGCCGAGCACGTATCCGCCCACCACGGCTGCTGCGAGCGTAACCTTCGTCTGATCTTCCATGAGAGAGTCACCTTCGATGGTTCGGCGCGGAGCGCACTCGTACGGCATGGAGCCGGTCGAGCAGCTCCTCCTCTTCGCGTTCGAACTCCGCCAGGCTGACGTTGCCGTCCTCGAGCTCCTGGTTGAGCGCGGCGAGCTGGGCCCGGATCACTCCCGGGTCGTGAAGTTCGCGGTCCGCCGCATAGTTCACCTTCTCCGCGACCCAGATGACACCGCGCACCGGTGCGAGGGGCAGCAGGAGCAGGCCGGTGAACAGTCCCATGTCAGCCCCCTGCCACCGGTGTCCGAAGATTGCGGGCGGAGACGAAGCTGTAGCAGGGCAGTGGCCCCGCGACACGGAGGTCCACGTGCTCGCGATGCGCGTCGGCGAACCGCTGCACCGTTGCCCGGAAGGTGTCACTCTCGCACCGCTCGACGAGGAACGACACGTTGAGCGCGCAGCCATGGACCTCCGGCCCGGCGGCCACCGCGCGGGCCATGGGTGTGAGCTTGTGGAGGATCTTCTTCCCCGCCTCGGCCGCCCGCCGTGACAGGGCGGTGGCCACGGCCTCACCGAGTCTGACGTTCGCCTCGTAATCGGGGCGCCTGCGAACGGCCTCGCGCAGCCGTCGGACGGTCTTCTCCTCGGCGACGACGGCAGCGAGCGCATGCTGGGCGGGGAGCGCCTTGAGATTGATTTCGACGCTGCCGTCCAGGTGCTTCAGGGTGGCGAGGTGTTCCGCCTGCGATCCGGCCATCTGGGCCCGTACCGACTCCTCGTCCGGTGCGATCGTCCCGAAGCGCATAGGCAGCACAGGGCCACTGTCCGAGAGGCGCAGCAAGACTTCTTGATGGGCCATCAGATCTCGCCTCCGCGCACGCAGTTGGGGTGGCGCGTCGCTTACGACAGCGGTGACCTGCCCCTCACCGGCCAGCCGCAGCGCGGCCGGAGGGCTGCCCACTCCGACCGCGTCGGCCGGGAGAGCCTCGCCCGCCGGGATGATCGCGTAGACGTACACGCCGTTCTCGGTCACGGCTCACGCCTCCGCGTGGCGGCGTCGGCTCGCCGCTCCGTCGCGTGCGGGTGTCCGGCGCTTCTTCGGCCGCTCATCCCTCTCCTCCTCATGGTCGTCGTCGCCACCGCTCCCCACCGCCTTGCGAACGCTGTCGCCGACGGACTCCGCCGCCTTGCGCACCTTGCGTTTGCCGACCGACCTGGCGGCACGTCCGCCGAGCAGTTCGGGGATGGTGGTGCTGCCCGAGTCGCGTTCCAGGTCGAGCCGGTTGCATGCCTCGGCGAAGCGCAGGTAGGTGTCCACACTCGCGACGACGATGCGCGCGTCTATCTTGAGGATTTCGATGCCGACCAGCGACACACGGATGAACACGTCGATGACCATGCCGCGGTCGAGGATGAGTTCCAGAACGTCGTAGAGCGTGCCGGCCCTCGGCGGGCACGGGGCGACTTCGTCGGCGTACATGGTGGTGGTCATGGAGCGTCCTTCCGGATGAGAGGCGAAACGAGACGGTCATTCGTCGGCGGAGCCGCGCCGGTAACGGCGGACTCTGCTGTACTCCATGAGTTCGCCCCGCTCATCGATCTGCACCTCGTAGGAGGCCAGCAGGCTCGTGGTGTCCGGGATGCGGGGAACTTCGAGCACGTCGACGACGACGCACCAGCCGTCGTCGTGCCGCCGCACGCCCGAGACCCCCTCCGTGGGGTGGCAGATCAGTCTTTCCAGGCTTTCGCAGGCAGCACGGGCCGCGTCCTCGGGGCCGCGCCGGGTCGAGGAGCGGGGGGCTGCCGTCTTCGCTGTGTGCCCGGATCCGGCACGCCTGTTCTCTGCCATGGAACCAAGTCTCATCAGGATCGGTCCCGGCGCATCCCGACGGACCGCCGAACGGCCGGAAGTCCGGGCCGAGGCACTCACCCTTTCGGCGTTCCGGCGGGACGCATCGCACGGGACGCGGGCAGAGTCGTATGCATGAGTGAGAGCCATGGCCCCTGCGGGCCCGAAGAAGAGCACGTACGGCCATCCGGGTCCGACGACATGACCGTCGAGGCGGTCGGAGCGCTGACGGAGGCGCTGGAGACGGTGGAGCGTGCCCGGGGGCAGCTCTACGGTTTCCATCAGCTCACGGGTGGTGCCGACCTGACGCTGGACCGGGCGGTCGAGCTGCTCCGGATGGGTGGCCATGGGGAGCACGCCGACCTGGTGGAGCGGGAGATCCTGGGCCGCAACGTGGTCCCCGGCTGCTGGACCTTTCAGCTCGTCGAGGCGTACGACGACACGTACTACCGGCCGTTCATGAAGGTCGAGGAGCGGGTGCGTCAGGAGCTCCTGGGAGGGCGGCGCCATCTCTACGAGGCTGAGATGAAGGAAGCGCGCCGTACGCGTGGGCACCCTGATCACACCGCGCGGCCCTGACGATGGATCCGGCGGACGCCCTACGGCGGATCGCGTTCCTTCTGGAGCGGTCCCAGGCAGCGACGTACCGGGTGAAGGCCTTCCGCACGGCGGCGGAGGCGATCAGCTCAATGGGCGGGGAGGAGGTCACCGAACGGGTGGCGCACGGTTCACTGGAGACGGTGCGCGGCATCGGGCCCAAGACGGCCAAGGTGATCCGTGAGGCCGTGGGTGGCGCGACGCCCGGGTATCTCGAAGCACTGGAGCAAGAGGCTTCGGCACCATTGGCCTCGGGCGGGGAGACGCTACTCGCCGCTCTGCGCGGTGACTGCCATCTGCACTCGGACTGGTCCGACGGGGGCAGCCCGATCGCGGAGATGGGCCGGACGGCGATCGAGCTGGGCCACGAGTGGGCGGTGCTCACGGACCACTCGCCCAGGCTGACCGTGGCCAACGGGCTCTCGACCGAGCGTCTCCTCGATCAGCTGTCCGTCGTGGCGGGACTCAACAAGCAGTGGGCACCGTTTCGTCTGCTCACCGGTATCGAGTGCGACATTCTTCCCGACGGCTCGCTGGACCAGCACCCCGACGTTCTGGAGCGCCTCGACGTGGTGGTCGTCTCGGTCCATTCGAAACTGCGCATGGACGCGGCTCCGATGACGGAGCGGATACTCGCCGCCGTACACAATCCGCACGCCGACATCCTCGGGCACTGTACGGGACGTCTCCTCGGCGGGAAGAAGCGGCCCGAGTCGGAGTTCGACGCCGATCGGGTGTTCGCGGCGTGTGCCGAAGCGGGGACTGCGGTGGAGATCAACTGCCGCCCGGAGCGGCTCGATCCGCCACGCCGTCTGCTCCGGCAGGCGGTCGCGTCGGGTGCTCTGATCTCGATCGACACCGACGCGCATGCTCCGGGACAGCTGGACTGGCAGCCCTACGGCTGTGCGCGGGCGGAGGCGTGCGAAGTTCCCGCGGACCGTGTCGTCACGACGTGGCCCGTGGAACGGCTCCTGGACTGGACGGGCGAGAGGCCGCGCTCGTAGGCCCGCGCCGGGGTGCGCCGCGAGGACAGGCCGGTCGCGGCTGTTCGGCGTACAGTCGATCACGATTGTCCATGTGACTCCGGGGCGTGCCGGGGCAGGAGGCAACCCATGCGACATCACCATGCAGGCCCTTCCCTTCCACGACCCCGCGGAGTGCTCTCCGCAGGGGTGGCCGGTTTCCTGCGGGACGACGGCCCCCTGCCGGATCCGGATGCCGCCCGGGCTGCCGAGCCCTACGGCGACGATCTACAGCTCGCCCTGTACGTGTGTTATGAGCTGCACTACCGCGGGTTCACCGGCGTACGTCCCGAGCTGGAGTGGGATCCGTCGCTGCTCGCGGTACGTGCCGCGCTGGAGGACCGCTTCCTGACGGCTCTGCGGCAGGACGCCCCGGTGACCATGAACCTCGATGACATCCTGGACGGCCTCCTCGTGGAACCGGTCCGCGGATCCGGCGTCTCCTGGTTCCTCCAGGACCGGGGCGAGCTTCGTCACCTGCGCGACTACGCGATGCAGCGTTCGCTGTACCACCTCAAGGAGGCCGACCCGCATGCCTGGGTGCTGCCCAGGCTCAGCGGACGGGCCAAGGCCGGCATGGCGGCGATCGAGTACGACGAGTTCGGCGCCGGGCGCGCGGACCGTGTCCACGCCCAGCTGTTCGCCGACCTCATGACCGATCTGGGCCTCGACACCGCGTACGGCCGCTACCTGGACGAGGGCTGCGCGCCCATGCTGGCCCTGGTGAACCTGATGTCTCTGTTCGGACTGCACCGCAGGCTGCGCGGAGCGCTGGTGGGCCACTTCGCCGCCGTCGAGATCACCTCCTCCCCCGCTTCGCGACGCCTGGCCCGGGCCATGAAACGCACCGGCGCGGGCCCCGCGGCAGAGTTCTTCTACACCGAGCACGTCGAAGCGGACGCCGTGCACGAGCAGGTGGTACGCCGCGACGTGATCGGCGGTCTGCTCGACGACGAACCCGAACTGGCGGCCGACATCGCGTTCGGCATCACCGCCACCTCGTGTCTCGAGGACCGGCTCGGAGACCGGCTGCTGGCGGACTGGCAGGCCTGAAGCCCCGTCCTGATCCGCACCCGCCGGCCAACCAACGAACGGAGTCGCAGATGTCCGCAGACATGGCCGAGGACACCCGTCCCACCCGGTTGATGACCCTCCCGGGCGTGTACGCACCGCAGCACGACACCCGCCTGCTCATCGCCGCGCTGGACCAAGAAGGCATCGGCCCGGGCACCGAGGTCCTGGACGTCGGCACGGGGAGTGGCGCCCTCGCTCTGCACGCGGCAGGGCTGGGTGCGCGGGTGACGGCCGTGGACATCGCCAGGCGGGCCGTGGCGACCGCCCGGCTGAACGCGCTGCTGCACCGTCGGCGTATCACCGTGCAGCGCAGCGACCTCCTCGCGGCGCTGCCCGGCCGTTCGTACGACCTGGTGATCTGCAACCCGCCCTATGTGCCGTCGCCCATGGGCCGGCTCCCCGGGCACGGTGCGGCGCGGGCCTGGGAGGCCGGGCGCGACGGCCGGGCGATCCTCGACCGGGTCTGTGAGACCGTGCCCGCCGCGCTGCGCCCCGGAGGCCGTCTCCTTCTCGTGCACTCCGGCCTGTGCGACAGCGACGTGACCCTGCGGCGTCTCTCGGACGCCGGGCTGCGGGCCGTTGTCAGCGACCGCGCCCTCGTACCCCTCGGCCCCGTGCTGCGCTCCAGACTGCGCTGGCTCCGGGAGACGGGTCTGGTGGACGGAGGAGAGATGGAGGAGGAGCTGGTGGTCATCCGTGCCGAACAAGCCTGAACGTCCCTGCCGGCTCACTCTCAGCGACGAAGGGCCTCTCCTGGTCGAAGGGCCTGTGGAAGTCATCTGCGCGAACGGTAGTGTGGCCACCTCCGAGCGGTTCGTCGTGGCTGTCTGCATGTGCCGGCGCAGCCGCGTGTACCCGTGGTGCGACACCAGTCACCGACGCCGTACGCAGCCCGGCGAGGAGCCGCACCGGCGGGCGGACTGAGTCTCACTCGTCGGCGCGCAGCCGCGCCTGCGTCGCCCCGCGCAGCCTGCGGGACATCTCCCGCAGCCGCGGGTGGCGTTCGTGGGCCTCGGCAGACCGGCGGTCCAACTCCTCGGCCAGGCGCTCCGTGCGTTTGTCGATGTCGAGTTCATCGAGGATGCGGTCGACCTCCGCGAGCAGTGCGCCGTGCAGCTGCCACTGCCTGGGGTGTTCCTGGACGTCCTCGAGCAGCAGATCCGCCACGCGGTCGCGCGTCGTGCGACTGCGGGCGAGCGCGTCGGCCAGGCGTTCCTCGGCCTCCTCGCCGCTCTCGGCCATCGGCGTGGTGATCATGACCGCGAACCCTTCGATGGCGTCGGACATGTGCCCGAACAGTTCTCGGAGATCCCTGGCCACGTCCTCGGGGAGGAGCGATTCCTCTGCGCGTGCCTTGGCGAGGTCGGTGAGTGTGCGGGTGAGGACACGCAGCACCACGGCGCAGATCTCCAGCGTGTCGAGCCCGGTCCGCAGGACGACGCGGAAGAGCAGCCCCTGCCGGACGCGGGGGTTGAGCATCAGGCTCTCCTCGGCCTGACGCAGGGAAGCATCGACCTCCACGATGGCGTGGTCCAGGCGGCGGGCTTCGTGCAGACGCGCTGCGGCCTTTCGCACGGGGTGAGTCCCGCCGATCTCGTCGCCCAGGGTCCGGAACATCTTCCCCATCCGCTCCCCCAGGCCGCCGATGGCGGCGCCCGCCGGCTCGACCCAGACGGGCGGTGCCAGCAGGAGGTTGAAGAGCAGGCCGACCCCGGCACCGATCAGGGTTTCCAGCACGCGTTCCCAGGCGGTGTGAGCGACCTGCGAGACGCCGAGGACCAGCATCGCGCTGATGGCCACCTCCGGCACGAACTCGTTGACCCGTACCAGCCTTCCGATCAGCAGGGAGGTCAAGATGGTCAGCCCGAGGCTCCACCAGCTCAGGCCCACCAGAGAGCTGAATCCACTGGCGATCAGGACGCCGACGACAACGGCGTTCACGCGCCGGATACCGGTGGTGAGCGTGGCGTAGAGCGTCACCTGCACTACGAGAAGGGCGGTGAGAGGCGCGGTGAGAGGCGCCGGGTGCGGGGCAGGGAGGGCCGTTTGGGCCACCGCGAAGGCGATGACAGCCGCCGCCGTCGACCGCAGAACCTGGGCCGCGGCCGGCTCAGTGGTGCGCTGGACGAGTTTGACGACGGGCTCGGGCGTGGTGACTGCGGGCATTCCTTGACGGTGCCCCGTTGCACCGTCCCGCAGCGCCGACGGGAGCTGTCGGACCCCGTACGGACGTACGCGTGCCGCCATCGGCACCGGCCTCGCGGGCCTGGCCGCGAGGAGGGAAGGTGGATACATGGCTACCTCACTCACGCCCCCGGGAGAGACACCTCCCGCCGAGGGCTGCATAAGCGAAGCACACGTAGAACGCGCCGACGGAGGGGTCTGGGAACACCCGGTCCTCTGGGCAACCGTGGTGCTGCTGGGCTCGGCAGTGGTCGCGGGGTACTTCATCGCGCGCATCTTCGGGTTCACGTGAGCACGCGCCGGACTCTGGACGCGTTGCTGGAGCGGCACGGGACCACGTATGCGGTGGAGGCGGGTATCCGGCTGCGGAACACCCCTCAGCCTTTGTACCAGCTGCTCGTGCTGAGCCACCTGCTGAGTGCGCGGATCCGCGCACAGGTCGCGGTGGCCACGGCTCAGGCGCTCTTCTCCCACCGGCTGCGGACGCCGCGCCGTATGGCTGACGCCACGTGGCAGGAGCGTGTCGACGCGCTGGGCGAAGGTGGCTACCGCCGGTACGACGAACGCACTGCGTCCCAGTTGGGGGAAGGCGCCCTGCTCCTGCTCGACGCGTACGGCGGGGACCTGCGGCGGCTGCGCCGGGAAGCCGACGGTGACACGGACACGCTGCGCTCGGGGCTGCGCCGCTTCCCCGGGATAGGGCCGGCGGGCGCCGACATCTTCCTGCGCGAGGTGCAGACGGTCTGGCCCGAGACGGCGCCCTACCTCGACGCGAAGGCACTCCAGGGGGCGGAACGTGTCGGTCTGCCCACGGCACCGGACGAGCTCAGCCGGCTGGCGAAGGACCAGGACCCGGCCGTACTCGCCGCGGCACTGGTGCGGGGCGCGCTCGACAGGGGCTGAACCTGATCAGCTGGTCGGCCGCCGCTTGCCCGGCTTGGTGGAGCGGCCTTCGACAAGCGCCCGCCGGATCTGTGCGGCTGTCGCGCGGGCGTGTTCCGAGGTCGCCGTCCGGTCGGCCACCGCGGTGACGAAGCGGTGGGTGGGGCGCAGGCACTGGCCGCACGGTGTGTCGGTGGTGAGCAGGTAACCGTCCTCGCACCGCGGATTCGCGCAGTGGCCCGGGCTCACGAGCGCCTCGGCGATCTCCTGCGGTGCCCAGCGGCGTCGGCCGTCCTCGTCCTTCTCGTGGAGGGCGTGGGACCAGCGGACGTTCCACCGGCGTTCGAGCCGTTCGAGGAGCTGATCGGGAGTGCGCCGGGCGAGCTCCCGGTGGATCAGATCGTGCACCGTACGGGGGTGGCGATGGCCGAGTGCCTGGACGAGCGGTTGCGGAAGGGCCTGAAGGATGTAGGCGACCGGATCGCCGCCCGCGCGCTCACGCCACTTGCGGCAGGCGCAGGAGCCCTCGGCAGGGAGTGCCCGCTGGCATCGGCCGCACCGGCCTCGGCATTCCGCACAGAGCCCGTCGTCGAGCCCGTCCAGATGGGGTGCGGGGGCCCTGCCACAGTCGCGGCAGCAGGCGGCGCAGGGGCCGCAGAGGCGCTCGTCGCCCAACTTCGTCATCCACTGCCGCTGCTGGCAGCGACAGCACAGGGCGTTGTTGCAGTACTCGTGGTGGGCGGCGCCCGAGTGTCGTCCGGGGGGCGGGAATGACATCGCTTCGTTCTCCAGGTGCGTGGCCGGGATCGGTCAGGTCCAAGCCATGTCGACGAAGCGCGCGCAGGGGCCCTCGAGACGACGGTATCGCCCCGGCCGGTTCCCGTGCGGCGCTCTGCCACGATCGGGTAGACATTCTCTCGCATCCGGACGGTGCGCGGGTTCAGGGACGCAGACCGCTGACGACGTTCGCGGTGGCGGTGATCCCTTCGTGGATGGTGGGAGCCATGCTCGTACCCGCGAGGAGGAATCCCAGCAGGGCGCAGACGATCGCGTGCGAGATCTTGAGTCCGCCGTTGCGCAGGAAGAGCACTGCGAGGATCAGCAGAAACAGCACCACTGAGATCGTAATGGCCATGGCCAACCTCCTCCGCCGCGCCGGAATCGCGGCATTCGGCCGCCAGTGTGGCGCAGCGGAGAGGCCGTCCAGCGCACTGGCGTGTCCGCCGAACGGGTGTTGACGCACGGTGACCGGTGGCGGCGGGCGGCGCCGCTCAGTCGCCTCGGCTGCTGCTGGGCTCGCGTCGGCGCAGGAAGTGCTCGAGCCCTGCCAGGTCGTCGGTGTTGAGATGGTCGACGTCCGCGGCGACGAGTTCGGTCCACACGGCGTCGCGTTCCGGGCCCGCGAGATCGGGCGTACCCCAGAAGCGGACCCGTTGTCCGCGTGCGTGGGCCGCCGAGACGGCGGTGCGCAGCCTCTCGCGTTCGGCGGCAGGGAAGGGTCCGGCCCCCTGCCAGCTGAAGCTCGCGGCCCAGTTGCTGCTGATGAGCGGGATGAAGGAGGCGGGAGCCCCGGTGCCGAGGTCCTCCGGACGGCCGTCGTAGAAGGCGTAGCGCGTGGACTGCGCCTCCATCGGCACGCGGGCCGCGCGGTCTCCGGAGATGACAGGGGTCACCGCGCCGATGCGGACCCGGCCGTGGACCGCGCGGGTGAGGATGCGGCGGTAGGGGCGGAGCACCCGGTCGAGCGCGAGGTAGGCGGCCGCGCCGTCGGTCTTGATGTCGATCAGCAGCTGCAGCGGGTCGGGGTGACCGGCGTGGACGGAACCGTGGTGGGCGCGGACCCGGGCCAGCAGGGGGTCGAGGTAGAGCGAGACGAGGGTGCGTGCGGGGTCGAGGCTCGCGGCCTCGTGGGCGACGAGCAGTTCACCGTCGACGAGGAAGATGTCTGCCTCGACGCTGGTGAAACCGTGCGCGAGCGCATCGTGGAGAGGACGCGGGTGCAGGTAGTCGTTGTGCGCATGGGCGCGGGCCAGCGGCCGGGGGCCACGGAGGCGGGCGGTCTCGAGAGGTGCCGCGGCGGCCGTCTGGGCGGGGATGAACGCTCCCGCAGCGGCGGTGGCGAGGGCAGTGGTGACGACTCTGCGACGGGTCAGGTGTGCCATGGGGTCTCCCTGAAGCGGTCGGGCGGGGGGACGCGACGAGTATGGGAGCGGTGACACGCAGAAAGGCAGGTACCTGCCAAGAATTGGAGTATCCTTCGCCCGCGTGTCGGCTGCCCTGCGCCTGGTGTTTCCCCTGCTCTCCGCTTCGGACTTCCGTAGGACTTGACGGGGCGGGGAGCCATGGCACCAGGCGCCCCGCCCCGGAGCAGCCTTACGGAGCCGAAAGCTTTACGAGCCCGGCTACGGCTTCGCGGTGGCGTCCCGCGGTGCCGTACGCGATCGAGTCGGCCTTGGCCCGTTTCAGATACAGGTGCGCGGGGTGCTCCCAGGTCATTCCGATTCCGCCGTGCAGTTGGACGCACTCCTCCGCGGCGCGCACCGCGGCCGTGGAGCAGTAGGCCTGCGCCACGGCCACCGCGAGCGGTGCGTCGGGGCTGCCGGTCGCGAGCGCGTCCGCGGCGTTGCGGGCGGCAGCACGCGCGGAGACGACCTCGAGCCAGAGCTGGGCCATCCGGTGCTTGAGCGACTGGAAAGAGCCCACCGGCCTGTTGAACTGGTGGCGTTCACGGGTGTGCCGGACCGTTTCGGTCAGACACCACTCGGCCAGCCCTAGCTGCTCGGACGCGAGCAGTCCGGCACCGGCCAGCAGGCCCGCGCGCACGGCCGCCGCCGCGGGGCCCGCCTCCGCGAGCCGGGTGCCGGCAGCCCCGGTCAGGGTGACGGTGGCGAGCGGGCGGGTCAGGTCGAGCGGGACGAGCGGCTGGACGGCGATGCCGTCCCCACCGGTCTCCACCGCGTACAGCCCCTCCGCGGTGGGCACCAGCAGCACATCGGCCGCCGAGGCCTCCGCGACGCCGGTCACGGTCCGCTCCAGGGTGCCGGTCATCGCGGCGGCTCCGTCGGCGGGGGCTGTCGCGAACGGCAGGGCGAGCACGGCGACCTTGCTGCCCGCCGCCAGCTCACCGAGGAGTTCGGCGACCGGGCCGTCTTCGTCGCCCAGAGCGAGGAGGATGCCGGTCGCGACGACGGCGCTCGTCAGGTACGGCGCCGGGGCGACGCTGCGGCCGAGTTCCTCCAGGACCACGGCGGCCTCGCGATGGCCGGCGCCCTGGCCTCCGAGCTTCTCCGGGACCAGCAGTCCGGCTGCTCCGATCCCCACGGCGAGCGATTCCCACAGCCGCAGGTCGTACGGCGTGTCGGACTCTATCCCGGCAATTACTGTCGGCGCGTCGGCCCGGTCGGCGAGCAGCGAACGCACGGCCGAGCGCAGGTCCTCTTCGGTCTCCGAGTAGAGCAGGTCGGGCGACTGGGCGGCTTCGGTCCGTGCGGTCATCGGGCAAGATCCTTCCAGGCGACGTCCTTGTCGTTCCGCGGCTCGACGGGCAGACCGAGGACGCGTTCGGCGACGATGTTGAGCAGGACTTCGCTCGTACCGCCCTCGATAGAATTGCCCTTGGAACGCAGATAGCGGTAGCCGGCGTCGCGTCCGGTGAAGTCGACGAGCTCCGGGCGGCGCATGGTCCAGTCGCTGTACAAGAGGCCTTCGTCGCCCAGGAGTTCCACCTCCAGCCCGCTGATCTCCTGGTTGAGCCGGGCGAACGCGAGCTTCATGCCGGAGCCCTCGGGGCCCGGCTGTCCGGCGACGAGCTGCTGCCGCAGCCGCTCACCGGCGAGCCGGGCGACCTCGGCCTCGACCCACAGCGTGAGCAGTCGCTGGTGGAGGTCGTGGGTGCGCAGGCCCGGCTGTTCACGCCAGGTCTTCGCGACGGTGCCGATCATGCCGCCCTCGCGAGGGATGCGGGCTCCGCCGATAGAGACGCGCTCATTCATCAGCGTGGTCTGGGCGACCTTCCAGCCGTCACCGACCGGGCCTAGGCGCCTGCTGTCCGGGATGCGTACGCCGGTGAGGAAGACCTCGTTGAACTCGGCCTCGCCGGTGATCTGGCGCAGTGGCCGCACTTCGACACCGGGGTCGGTCATATCGCAGATGAAGTAGCTGATGCCGCGGTGCTTGGGGACGTCCGGGTCGGTGCGGGCGATCAGGATGGCCCAGCGGGCCACATGGGCACTGGACGTCCAGACCTTCTGCCCGTCGACGACCCAGTCCTCGCCGTCGCGGACGGCGCGCGTGCTCAGAGCGGCGAGGTCGGATCCGGCACCGGGCTCGCTGAAGAGCTGGCACCACACCTCCTCGCCGATCCACAACGGCCGTAGGAAGCGCTGCTTCTGCTCCTCGGTGCCGTAGCCGAGAATCGTCGGGGCCGCCATGCCGAGGCCGATGCCGATGCGGCGCGGGTCGTTGTCGGGGGCTCCGGCGGCGGCGAGTTCGGCGTCCACGACGTGCTGCAGGGAGCGCGGCGCGTCGAGTCCGCCGAGCCCGACGGGGTAGTGAACCCAGGCCAGGCCGGCATCGAAGCGCGCCTCGAGGAAGGCGCTACGGCCGGTGGTGGCCGGCGAGTGTGCCGCCAGCAACTCCTGGGTGAGGCGGCGGATCTGTGCCGCGTCGATGGCGGTACTCATCGGGTGCCTCCTGACGGCAGGACGACGATACGGCCGGTGCTGGTGCCATCAGCGACCCGCTGGACGGCTCGTGCCGCGTCGGCCATGGGAACGCGCTCGCTGATCAGCGGCTTGATGACGCCCTGCGCCGCGAGCTCGGTGAGCTCGCCGTGGCAGGCGCGGACTGCGGCAGGGTCCTTGGTGTTGTACAGACCCCAGTGGAGGCCGGCGATCGAGTAGTTCTTCACCAGAGCGTGGTTGAGGCCGGGCGTGGGGGTGACCCCGCTCGCGAAGCCGACGACGACGACCCGCCCCTCGAAGGCGATGCACTTGACGGACTTGGCGTAGGCGTCTCCGCCGACCGGGTCGTAGACGACGTCCGCGCCGCGTCCGCCCGTGGCTTCCTTCACCACCGCGACGATGTCCTCGCTCCGGCGGTCGATGACCAGGTCGCAGCCCAGTTCGCGGGCGATGGCGGCCTTCTCCGGGCCGCCTACGACCCCGATGACGGTGGCGCCGGCGGCCTTGCCGAGCTGGACGGCCGCGCTGCCGACACCGCCGGCGGCCGCGTGCACCAGCAGCGTTTCGCCCGCCTGCAGATGTGCACGCCTGTGCAGCCCGAACCAGCCGGTCTGGTAACCGATGTGCAGTGCGGCGGCCTCCGCGTCATCCAGGGCCTCGGGGGCGGGGAGCAGGGCCGCCGTGTCCGCGACTACGTACTCGGCGAAGCCGCCCTGCGGGAGGGCGGGGGTGGCGAGCACCCGGCGTCCGTCCTCGGTCTCACCGCAGACCTCGACGCCGGGAGTGAAGGGGAGCGGGGGCCTCACCTGGTACCGGCCGCGGCAGATCAGCGCGTCGGGGAAGTTGATGTTCGCCGCGCGCACCCTGAGCAGCACCTGCCCGTCCCCAGGGGTCGGCCGGTCCGACTCCTCAAGCTTCATCACCTCGCTCGGCTCGCCGTTCCGGTGCACTCGCCATGCCTGCATGAGGGGCCTCCACAACTGTCGGCATTACCACTGCTCCGGCGCATACTAAGCGGTCGCTTGCCAGTCTGGGAACACCTGGCGCCAGTCGGCCCGGGCCCGTTCACGCCCGCTTCGGCTTGGCCCTGACGTGCATCCGCTCCCCCTGCGGCCCGAACAGGCTGAGGAATTCGACCGGCTCGTCGCCGGCGGGGCCGAACCAGTGCGGGAGCCTGGTGTCGAACTCGGCGGCCTCACCGGGAGCCAGGACCAGGTCGTGCTCGGCGAGCTTGAGCCGCAGCCGGCCGTTGAGCACGTACAGCCACTCATATCCCTCATGGGTGCGCTGCTCGGGCGCCTCGGTACAGGAGACCTCCTGTATGACCTTGTACGCCTGGAGGCCACCGGGCCGGGCGGTGAGCGGCAGGGAGGTCTTCCCGCCGTGCACGATCGGCTTCGCCTTGACCCTCGGATCACCGACCGGCGGCGCCCCGACGAGGTCGTCGAGCGGTACCTCATGGGCCCTGGCAATGGGGAGCAGCAGCTCCAGGCTGGGACGCCGACCACCGGATTCGAGACGGGAGAGGGTGGAGACGGAGATTCCGGTGACCTCGGAGAGTCCCGCGAGTGTTACGCCCCGGTCCTTGCGCAGCCGCCGCAGCCGTGGACCGACCCCGGTGAGTACGGCGTCGATCCCAGGGTCGTCCTCGTTCTGTTCCTTCATGACATCCATTGCAGAATCAGCAAGCCCGTTTGTCAATCGGGTGTCCACCGCGGAGGCACCGGTCCCGCCGCGCGAGGGGGCCGGGCGCGCACGGCGGGCTTTCCGGCGAACGGATGCGTGCATTGCGGGAGTGGTACGGGGCAGGGGGCAAGGTGTCCCCCCGGCCGGACACACCGTGCGACAAGCCGTGCCCGGCCGGGATGTGATACCCGTCCGGGGGACAGGGTGAGCAGGACCCCGGCCCGTCCCTCCGGCGACCGAAAGGAACTCGCTCGTGATCAGCACCACCTCCCTCTCCCCCTCCGAGGCCGCGGCCCGGCTGGAGGAGTTCACCGTCGTCGACGTGCGGGCCCCCGGGGAGTACGCCTCCGGGCACGTGCCCGGTGCTCTGAACGTTCCGCTCGACCGGCTCCCCGAAGCGGTGCCCGCCCTGAAGTCGGCCTCCGCCCGCGGCTCCCTGCTCATGGTGTGCGCCTCCGGCGTGCGTTCCACCAGGGCGTGCGAGATCCTCGCCGACGCCGACATCGACGCCGCCGCCCTGACCGGCGGGACCTCCGCCTGGGAGGGCGACGGCCACGGCCTGGACCGCCCGGTGGGTGCCCGGACGACCTGGCCCATGGAGCGCCAGGTACGCCTCGCCGCCGGTTCTCTGGTGGTGGTCGGCCTGGTGGCGGGCCGTCGCTTCCCGGCGGCCCGGTGGCTGTCGGCCGGCATCGGCGCCGGGCTCGTCTACTCCGCGGTGAGCAACAGCTGCGGTATGGCCGCCGCCCTGGCGAAGCTCCCGTACAACCGCGCGCCGCAGTCGGCGGTCGGCCTGGACGCCACACTGGACGCCCTCCAGGGGTGAGCGAACCGCTGCGGGTCAATTCAGCTAGCGGTCGCTGTCGCCCCGCACGAGAGAGAGGAGCCGGTCCAGCACGTGGGGGCCGCCCGCACGCACACCGTCGTGCTCGTACTCACTGGTCACCCACGTGCGCAGGCCACGGATCGAGGACGCGGTGCGCAGCGCGTGGCCGGTGTCCACGTACATGTCGTCATGGTAGACGGCGGCGGCCACCGGTACCTCGTTGACCGCGAGCCGCTCGGTGTCGTACAGGACGGGCCAGTCGGTGCGGGCCGCGAGCAGCTCCGCAGTCCCACGCAGGGGGCGCAGGGCGGGGTCGACGTCAAAGTGCCAGGGGTGAATACTCTCGCCGGTGAAGAGCACGGGGCCGTCGCCCGCCAGCGCGGCGGTGGCGTCGAACTGCGGGAACTCGGCGCGGACGCGTTCGGCCGCCCAGCCGGTGGGCCGCGCGCCCTGGCCGTAGATCGCCTCATGCATCAGGGCGTACAGCGGGTGTCCGGCGAATGAGGTGGCGGCGCGCATGGCTTCCTGGAACCCGTCCGACAGCTCGGCCCCGTGCGGGCCTTCGACGAACGCGTTCTCCAGAAGGTAGTGCAGTTGATGGCTGCCGTTGCCGCCTCCCAGCATGATGCCGAGGGACTGGAATCCCTCGGGTGTCAGGGTGTGCCCGGCGCTGTCCGGGCGGTGCTCGGCGAGGTACGCGGCGATCGCGCGGGCACGTGCGACATCCTGCGGGTAGCGGGCGTAGTGCGCGGCTACCTTGCGCTCGATCCGCGGATAACCGGTCCGGTAGACGTCGTCGGCGTGCGCGTCCAGCGAGGGCAGGCCCCCGGTGATCAGGACAGCCTCGAGCCCCTCCGGAGCGGCCGACAGATAGTGGACTGCACAGAAGCCGCCGAAGGACTGCCCGAGGACGGTCCAGGGCGCGCCACCGGTGAGCCGGGGGCGGATCAGTTCGCAGTCGCGGACGATGCTGTCGGAACGGAAGTGGGCGAGGTAGTCGGCCTGCTCGCGCGGGCCGCCGCGCAGCGGCAGCGTCTGCCGGTTGGCAGGGGTGGACAAGCCCGTGCCACGCTGGTCCAGGAGCAGCACACGGAACTCCTGCACCGCCCGCCCCAACCAGGCCTCCGCGCCGACGAAACGGCGGGCGCCGAAGCCGGGGCCGCCTTCCAGATAGACCAGCCACGGCAGGTCCTCCGCGGCCTTCCCGCTCGCGACGGCTTCGCGACCGAAGAGCTCGATCATCTCGCCGCCCGGATCGTCGTGGTCGAGCGGGACCGTGAACCGTCGGTCGGTGAGGACGATGCCGGGCTGGCGATAGCTGCGCAAAAGAACTCCTGTATCCGATGTTTCCCGGACAGTTCAGCACACCACCATGACCCGGTCGGTCGCGGCCCGTGTGCGCCCCGCCCCGGCTGCTCCTGCCGTGCACTCCTGACTGCAAGGTGTCGTGCGACCGGCTCTACCTGCGGCCACCTTCGACCCGCGTGTGCAATGGCGTCACGATTCCGCCGCAGCTCGGATTCGGTGTCTTCCAGGTACCCGACGACGAAACCACCGCCGGTCGCCGGCGCATTTGAGGCGGGCTACCGCCCCGTCGGCACCGCCGCCGTCCACGGCAACGAGGCGGGCATAGGCCGCGCGCCGGCCGAGTCCGGGCTCGCCTGCGAGGAGCTGGTCCTCACGACGAAACTCCGGAACGCGGACCACGGATAAGCCTTCACTCTCGCCGCGTTCGACGCGAGCCTTGCCGAGCTCGGCCTCGTCCGTGCGGACCTCTGCCTCATCCACCGGCCCACCCCGGCCCGCGACCTCCAGGTCGACACCTGGCGCGCCCTGAAGAGGCTGCTGTCCGACGGACGGATCCGCCGCGGGATCTCCAACTTCCAGCCCGCCCCTCCAGCGGCCCTCGTGCACGGTGCGCGGCGCGTCGTTGACCTCGCGCTCCGTGTAGACGCGGTCGCGCGCGAACTGTGTGTGTCCGCGAGGTGCCCGGACACCTGTCCGCGACGGCGGGTTTCTGGGGAAAATCGCCATCAGGCGCCCACCCGAGAGGAGTCCGGCCACCTGGTGCGAACCGCGGGGTTCCGCATCGGACATCCCGGACGCCTCGCAGGCGCAGGCCGGACCAGCAACGCGCTTTTCCGCGATAAGAAAGCTTGGTGACCTTCGGGCCGACCGTCGTACGGTGTGACCATTCATTCTCGCGACACGAGGCGGTCCCGCATGGCCCTGTTCGATCTTTCCCTCGATGAACTGCACGCCTACCGCAGCCGGTCGGTGGAGCCCGAGGACTTCGACACGTTCTGGTCGGCCACGCTCGACGAGGCGAGAACCCACGACCTGAACGCCCGCTTCGAGCTGCGCTCCGGCCTCGGTCTCGTCACGGTCGACGTGTACGACGTGACGTTCGCCGGCTTCGGCGGCCACCCCGTCAAGGGCTGGTTCGTCATACCGGCGGGGACCACCGACCCCCTCCCGGTCGCCGTGGAGTTCATCGGGTACGGCGGCGGGCGGAACCTGCCCCACACCCACCTGCTCTGGGCCTCGGCCGGCTTGGCCCACTTCGTCATGGACACCCGGGGCCAGGGCAGCGGCTGGGCCCCGGGGGATACAGCCGACCCCGTGGGCTCCGGCCCCTCGCTGGCCGGATTCATGACCCAGGGCATCGAGGACCCGGCTACCTACTACTACCGCAGGGTGATCACGGACGCGGTACGCGCGGTGGAGGCGGCCCGCTCGCATCCACTGGCCGACGCCTCGCGCACCGCCGTGATCGGCGCGAGCCAGGGCGGCGGTCTCGCCCTCGCCGCCGCCGGGCTCGTGCCCGGCCTGGCGGCCGTCGCGCCGGACGTGCCCTTCCTCTGCGACTTCCCCCGGGCGACCCGAATGACCGACCGTAAGCCGTACCGCGAGATCGGCGACTACCTCAAGACGCACCGGGGCCGGGCCGAGCAGACCGACAGGACGCTCGCCTACTTCGACGGGGTCCACTTCGCCGCGCGGGGGCGGGCACCCGCGCTGTTCTCCGTGGCCATGGAGGACCTGACCTGCCCGCCGTCCACGGTGTTCGCCGCGTACAACGCGTACGCACACGCCGACAAGGAGATCGAGGTGTACGACTTCAACGACCACGAGGGCGGCGGCCCGTTCCAGCACGCGAAGCAGCTCACATGGCTGCCTGGTCTGCTGAAGGCCTGACGGACGCGCGCGGCCCGGACCCCCTTGACCTGCCTCACGCGCGGAGCCTAGGTTTCCCGGAGAGAAAGCGCTTGCTGTCCGGCGAGCGCCCATATCCCCACCTGAAGGGGTGTTTGTCACGACCAGCAATCCTTCGCACCGGGAGCCGGTGCGGGTCGCAATCGTCGGCACGGGTGCGATCGCGCGTGGCAGTCATCTGCCCGCGCTGACCGCACTCGCCGACGGGCAGCCGTTGGAGATCGTCGCCGCGGTCGATGTCGACGCGGCCTCGGTCGAGGCGTTCTGCACCGACGCCGGGATCGCCCACCCGTACACCGACCTCGACCGAATGCTCGCCGAGCAGCGCCCGGACCTGGTCACTCTCGCCACCCCACCCCGGTTCCACCGCGACCAGTCCGTGGCCGCACTACGCGCCGGGGCGTGGGTGTGGTGCGAGAAGCCGCCTTGTCCGTCGCTGCAGGACTTCGACGCGATCGAAGCGGCCGAGGGCGCCGGTGGTGACGGCCCGTACGCCGCGATCGTGTTCCAGCACCGCTTCGGTTCGGGCTCCCGGCACGTCCGGGAACTGCTCGCCGGACAGGCCATGGGCCGGCCGCTGGTGGCTCATTGCCAGACCACCTGGTACCGGGACGAGGCGTACTACTCCGTTCCCTGGCGCGGCGTTTGGAGCAGTGAGGGGGGCGGGCCCGCGATGGGGCACGGAATCCACCAGATGGATCTGCTCCTCGATCTGCTGGGGCCGTGGGCGGAAATTCGCGCGATGGCGGGCCGTCTGGTGCACGACGTGGAGACGGAGGATGTCTCCACCGCGCTGATCCGCTTCGAGAACGGTGCGATGGCCACCGTCGTGAACAGCGTGCTCAGCCCGGACGAGGTCAGCCGGATCCGGATCGACTGCGAGCGGGCGACGGTCGAGCTCACCCATCTGTACGGGCATCGCAACGCGGACTGGCGGATCACGCCGGCCCCCGGGGTCACGTCCGGAGAGGCAGACGTCTGGCGGGACTTCGGGCCCGATGTGCCCAGCTCGCACGAGGCACAGCTCAAGGGCCTGCTGGAGGACCTGCGGGCCGGACGCAGGCCGCGGAGCAGCGGCGCGGACGGCCGCAAGAGCCTCGAACTGGTCGCCGCGCTCTACAAGGCGGCCTTCACCGGCTACACCGTACGGGCGGGCGAGATCGGACCCGGCGATCCGTACTACGGCGCGCTGCACGGCAACGCTCCCGGCTGGGCGCCGGAGCACCTGGTGCGTCCCGCGGAGGTCCCGGCATGACCCAGGCATTGGAACTCGTCCACCGGCACGGCGACCACCTGTCCGTCATCACGACGGGAAGCGGGGTGGAACTGCTGCGTTACGTCTACCGGGCCGAGGACGCGTGGGAGGCCCCGAAGCCGTACATCCATCCCCTGCGCACCCTGTCCGGGCAGGTGGTGACCGGATACCGGCCCAATGACCACCGCTGGCACAAGGGGCTGCAGATGACCGCTTCGCATCTGTCGGGCGCGAATCTGTGGGGCGGCAACAGCTACGTGCACGGCGAGGGGTATCGCGCCCTTCCGGAGCGCGTCGGTTCCATGGCGCACGCCGGCTTCGGCGAAGTGTCGGTGCATGACGACGGGGTCCGTTTCGCGGAGCGGCTGACCTGGCACCCGCACGGCGGAGAGCTCTGGGCCGAGGAGACGCGGCGTATCGAGGTGCACGACATCGACACCGTGACCGGCAGCTGGGCGCTGACCTGGTCGTCCACCGTCACCAACCGGCGCGAGGAACCGTTGCGGTTCGGCAGCCCGACGACGCACGGCCGCCCGGACGCGGGATACACCGGGCTGTTCTGGCGAGGGCCGCGCGCTTTCCGGGACGGGCGGATCATCGCTTCTGACGCGGAAGGTCCGGACATGATGGGGCGGCAGTCCCCGTGGCTCGCGTACAGCGGTGAACACGACGAGGCCGACGGGCACGCGACACTCGTTTTCGTCCACTCCCCGGAGAACGACCACACCGGCGCGGATGGCTCGCATCCGGCTCACTGGTTCGTGCGCAGCTCCCCCTTCGCGGCCGTCGCTCCGTCGTTCGCCTTCCACGAGGAGCTGGTACTGGATCCGGGGGCGACCCTGGCACGCCGCTACCAAGTCCTGGTGGCCGACGGGGCCTGGGACCGCGACCGGATCACCTCCGCGGTCGGGGCGCTCTCCTGGTAGCGGCCGACCGTTCGGGCTGTCGCCTCAGCTCTTCCCTGCCGGGGAAAGGACGAAGACCGGGATCTCCCGGTCGGTCTTGGTCTGGTAGTCGGCGTAGTCGGGGAACGCCTCGACGGCGCGGCGCCACCACAGGGCCTTCTCCTCCCCCGTGATCTCGCGGGCGACCATGTCCTGCACCACGGTCCCGTCCCGCAGCTCCACCTGGGGGTCGGCCTGCACGTTGTAGTACCAGACGGGGTGCTTCGGGGCGCCGCCCAGGGACGCCACCACGGCGTACTCCCCGTCGTGCTCGACACGCATGAGCGGGGTCTTGCGGAGCTTGCCGCTCTTGGCGCCGCGCGTCGTCAGGAGGATGACGGGCATACCGCGCAGGGTGGTTCCTTGCGTCCCTTCGGAGCTCTCCATGAGCTCGACCTGCTCACGGACCCAAGCCGTCGGGCTCGGCTCGTACTCGCCCTCGATCGGCATGGCACGTGTCCTTTCGTCGGAGTGCTGCGGTCGCGTGCCCATCATCGCCCGCTCGGGGTGAGGGAGCACTCAGGGACACCGTCGTACATCCTGCCCACCGCGCGCCGTCTCATTCTCCGGACATCCATGAGACGGCTGGATCAGAGATCCGGTCAAAGAAACCGAGCCTCTTCAGCTGCATACGTCCCTTTATTTCCGAAATATCCCCCTGCCCCGATCCGGGGGCTACCGCGCACAGGCCGTACCGTGGGGGCAGCGGAGTAAGCCAAGCCTTACCCCGCTGCACTCTGCCCGTGCTCGTCCGCCCTAAGGAACAACACTCCATGACACGCCCCGTCCGCGTCGCCATCGTCGGAGCCGGTCCCGCCGGAATCTACGCAGCGGACGCGCTTCTCAAGTCCGAGGCCGCCCAGGAGCCGGGCGTATCGATCGACCTGTTCGAGCGTATGCCCGCCCCCTTCGGCCTGATCCGGTACGGAGTCGCTCCGGACCACCCGCGGATCAAGGGCATCGTCAAGGCGCTGCATCAGGTCCTGGACAAGCCCCAGCTGCGGCTGTTCGGAAACGTCGACTACCCGAACGACATCGGCCTGGACGACCTGAGGTCCTTCTACGACGCCGTGATCTTCTCCACCGGAGCCGACGCCGACCGCGCCCTGGACATACCCGGTATCGAGCTCGCCGGCTCCTACGGTGCGGCCGAGTTCGTCGCCTGGTACGACGGCCACCCCGAGGTGCCGCGCACCTGGCCTCTGGAGGCCGAGAAGGTCGCCGTGCTCGGCGTCGGCAATGTGGCCCTGGACGTGGCACGCATCCTGGCCAAGACGGCGGACGAGCTGCTGCCGACCGAGATCCCCGCGAACGTCTACGACGGGCTCAAGGCGAACAAGGCCCTCGAGGTGCACGTCTTCGGGCGGCGCGGGCCGGCCCAGGCGAAGTTCAGCCCGATGGAGCTGCGCGAGCTGGACCACTCGCCGAACATCGAGGTCATCGTCAACCCCGAGGACATCGACTACGACGACGGCTCGATCGCCACCCGGCGGGAGAACAAGCAGGCCAACATGGTCGCCTCCACGTTGGAGAAGTGGGCGATCCGCGACGTGGGCGACCGTCCGCACAAGCTGTTCCTGCACTTCTTCGAGTCCCCGGTGGAGGTCGTCGGCGAGGACGGCCGAGTCGTCGCCCTGCGCACCGAGCGCATGGAGCTGGACGGCACGGGCAACGTCAAGGGCACGGGTAACCACACGGACTGGGACGTGCAGAGCGTCTACCGCGCGGTCGGCTACTACTCGGAGGAGCTCCCGAAGCTGCCCTTCGACGTGATCTCAGGCACCGTCCCGCACGCAGCCGGACGTGTACTGACCGGTGACGAGCCGCTGCCCTCGGTGTACGTCACCGGGTGGATCAAGCGCGGACCGATCGGCCTGATCGGGCACACCAAGGGCGACGCCAACGAGACCGTGGCCTGCCTGCTGGAGGACCATGCCGCCGGCCGGCTGCCCGCCCCCGCGCAGCCGGGTCCCGACGCGGTCGTCGATTTCCTGGAGCAGCGCGGCGTCCGCTACACCACCAAGGAAGGCTGGCACCGCCTGGACGCCCACGAGCAGGCGCTCGGCGCCGAGCAGGGGCGTGAGCGCATCAAGGTCGTGGAGCGCGCGGCCATGCTGGACGCGTCGGGAGCCTGACAGCCGGTGAGCCACCCGCGCCCCCGTCGCCCTCCCCGAGGGGCGCCGGGGGCGCGGCACTGTCCGGAGGCGGGCCAGGAGTCTCGCGTCCGCCGGGCCCGAGGACGTGGCATCACGGCCACGGTGTCCTGAGCCGATCCAGCCGCGCTCCGTCCCGACATCGCGGGCCAGGGCGGCCCCACCGCCGCACTCCGTGCCCTTCGGGCAAGGACGGCCTTCCCGTCCCGGAGGAGGGCCCGGACTCCGACTCGCTGCTCCACGCCGGGGTCGCGAGCCGGTGCCGCCTCGGGAGAACTGATCAGAGCTCACCGTTCGCACACCCGACCGGCCGCTTCCGCGCCGGACCATGATCCCCTGCGGCCGGCCGAATCCGAGTGACAGCACCTGCACACGAGGGCGAGCCGACAGGGCCTGCCCGCGTACCGGGCGCTCGTCGAAGCGGCCTACGGAGAGCACTCGCTCCGCGAGCTCGGTCCGTCAACCAGCCACAGGACGCTCCGCTTCTCCGCAGCGCCCGTCCTCGCCTCGCCGTCGTCCCGATGTGCCGCGGCGACCACGATCCCGCAGGCGACGAAGGTGGCCGCACGTCAAATGCCCTCATCTCCCAGGCCCGTGACGCCAGACCGACGACGGCTCGCAGGAGCTGCCGGCCGAGCACCGACGCGTGCAGCCCGGTGTGCGCCGGCGTGCTCGTCGTAAGCGGAACGTGGATGTCCCGAGGCCGTAGACTCGCCGAATGGCCAAGTACTTCGACGTGCACCCCGAGAACCCCCAGCGCCGCACCATCACCAATGTGGCCGAGAGCATCCGGTCCGGCGCCCTCGTCGCGTATCCGACCGATTCCTGTTACGCCCTCGGATGCCAGTTGGGCAGCCGCGACGGGATCGACCGCATCCGGTCGATCCGGAACCTCGACGACCGCCACCACTTCACCCTCGTGTGCCAGAACTTCGCGCAGCTCGGCCAGTTCGTCCAGGTCGACAACGACGTCTTCCGCACGATCAAGGCAGCGACGCCCGGGAGTTACACCTTCATTCTTCCCGCCACCAAGGAGGTACCGCGGCAGTTGCTGCACCCCAAGAAGAAGACCGTCGGCGTCCGGATCCCTGCTCACACCGTCACGCAGGCGCTTCTGGCCGAGCTCGGTGAGCCGCTGCTGTCCAGCACCCTGCTCCTGCCTGACGAGGAGGAGCCGCTGACGCAGGGCTGGGAGATCAAGGAGCGCCTCGACCACGTCGTGGACGTGGTGCTCGACTCCGGGGACTGCGGAACCGAGCCGACCACCGTCATCGATTTCTCCGGTGGCGAGCTGGAAGTCGTACGCCGGGGAGCCGGCGACCTGACCCGCTTCGAGTAGCACCCCACCCGCACGGTCACTCCGCGCTTCCGGCACCCCTGCTGAGATGCGCGCACCCCCGGGAGCCTGGTTCGGTGGAGGGGTCCGCTCCGCCCAGTTGCAGGGAGTGATCATGAGCGAGTCAGAAGACGTCCAAAGCCGTCTGCGGCAGATGCGTGGCCGGGCCGAGGAGCTCGAGAAGGCCGCCGAGCAGGCCACCGACCCTGCGGAGCGCCGGCGCCTCCAGGACGAAGCCCACCGGCTCGAATCGCAGAGCGCGCAGGTCAGCGGAATGGCGAGCGGGGACATCTATCCCATGGAGTAGGCCGGGTGAGGGGCGTCCGGGGGCTGCGGGACGGGGCCGCGCTTGCCGTCATAGGCATGGCGTGTTAGTACCGGAACTGAGGTGACATGCGGTGGATGCGCGGAGGGCGGGCTTCCCCTCCCCCGCCCGTCCTCCGAGCGCGCTGCGCGAAAGGGGTCCGGTGACGTATATGAGATGGCAGGCCTTCCTGACAGCCGTCCAGGAACGCGGCGCCTACGCTTCGGCCCTCGAAGCGGAACGCGCGTCACGCGTGGTACTGGCGTTGCTCGGAGCGCATCTGGTCGGCGAGGAGCGGAACGAACTGGCCGCCCGGCTGCCGGAGACGTTCGCGCTCATCCTCCTGAACCCACTGCAGGCCGCCGAACCGCTCAGCTCCGAACGGTTCGTGCGCGCGGTGTCCGCCTGGATCGAGGGCGCGAACGAGCAGACGGCGGCCTGGGACACCAGTGCCGTGCTCAGCGTGGTGGCCGACGCCTCGAGCGAGGAGCTGCTCCAGCGCCTCCTGCTGCAACTGCCGCCGGGGTACGACCTCCTGTTCGGCCACCCCGGCAGCGGCTGACGCTCAGCCCAGGCCCACGATCCGCGCGAGCCGCCGCATGGAGTCCACCAGCGCCGCACGGTCGTACGTGCTCGTGGTGACCAGGACCTCGTCCGCGCCGGTCTCCTTGATCACCGACTCGAGCCCGTCCGACACCGTGTCCTCGGTTCCCGCCAGGTGTCCCCGCAGCCCGTTCTCGAACAGGCCCCGTTCCTTCTCCGTCATGGACAGCGATTCGATCCGCTCGGCCGGTGCCAGCGGCGGGAAGGAGCCGTAGGTTCGCGAGTACGCCATGGACCACGCTTCCGGGACCAGCAGTCGACGCGCTTCCCGCGCGGTGCCGGCGACCGCGACGGTGCCGGCCAGGATCACATAGGGCTCCCGGGCCCACGCGGAGGGGCGGAATCCGCTGCGGTAACCCTCGACCGCTCCTATCAGCTTCTCGCGGTCGCGGAGATCGCCGACGACGAGCGGCAGGCCGGCGTCCGCGGCGATGGCGGCGCCTCGGCCGGTCGCCAGGACGTACGGGGGGATACGCAGGCCCTCCGCGGGGCGGGCGTGGACCTGGGGATGAGCCTGCTGGGTGCCGTCCAGCCAACCGAGGAGCTCGGCGAGCTGCCCCGCGAAGGCATCGACGTCCTCCTTGTCCCGGCCGAGGGCTCTGCGGATCCCGTCGGTGAAGCCGACGGAACGTCCCAGCCCCATGTCGATCCGACCGGGGAAGAGCGAGGCGAGCACCCCGAACTGCTCGGCCACGACGAAGGGCTGATGGTTCGGCAGCATCACCCCGCCGGTACCCACCCTGATCGTGGAGGTCGCGGCCGCGACGGCAGCGGCCAGCACCGTCGGCGCCGAGCCGGCCACGCCGGGCACGCTGTGGTGCTCGGACACCCAGAAGCGGTGGTAGCCGAGTGCCTCGACCGCGCCTGCCAGCGCGACGGTGTCCCGCAGCGCCTGCGGATGGTCGTGCCCCTCACGGGTGCGGGAACGGTCGAGGAAGGAGAACCGGGTCGATGCGATGGAAGAGCTCACGCCTGGTTCAACGCCGCAGGCGCGCCGGGATTCCCCGCGGCCGTACGGTCAGTGCCGCGAGGCCGTCGCGGCGATCTCGGCGGGAGTGTCGCGGAGCCCGAGGCGCAGGTGCTCGACGTGATACAGGGCCTGGTCGAGGAGTTCGGCGACATGATGGTCGTACAGGGCGTACACGATGGAGCGCCCTTGGCGTTCGCCCGCGACCAGCCCGAGGTTCCGCAGCAGACGTAGCTGGTGGGAGCAGGCGGATGGCTCCATCTCCACCGCTTCGGCCAGATCACCGACCGCGCAGGGGCCTTCCTGGAGGCGCGCCAGTATCCGCAGCCGGGAGGGCGTGGCCAGCGCCTGGAGGGTCGAGGCGACACCCGCTGCCCCCACGGCGTCCAGCCGCTCGCGGGTGGTGGCGGTGCTCTGCTCGTCGCGTCCGTGGCCCATGGCGCCCATTCTACCGGTGACACATGAAGACCTGTTCATATATTCCTGTACGGTGAGGGAGTCGTCGTTCCCGCTGCCCGTGAGGGGTCGTTCCGCCATGCCCGCTGATGTGCTCCCGCGCCCCTCGCGCACCGCTGCTGCCGGTGCGGGGGGCATCCCCCGGCGTCGCACGCGCGTCCTCGCGCTGACCGAGGCCCGCTGGGCGGGCGCGGCCCTGGTGCTGTTCCTGCTCGCGCTCCCTCTGGAGCTCAACGGAGCCCCGGGCTGGACATGGGGCCCGCTGTACGCCCTCGTGTACGCCGCCGGAGGCTGGGAGCCGGCGTTGTCGGGACTGCGGGAGCTCCGGGAGAGAGTTCTGGACGTGGACCTGCTGATGATCGTGGCGGCGCTCGGCGCGGCCTCGATCGGGCAGGTGATGGACGGGGCGCTGCTGATCGTCATCTTCGCGACGTCCGGTGCGCTGGAGGCACTGGCCACCGCGCGCACCCAGGACGCGGTCCGCGGACTCCTCGACCTGGCCCCGGCCACCGCCTCCCGCATCACGGCCGGCGGTGGCGAGGAAAGCGTCGCCACCGGGGACCTCGTGGTCGGCGATGTCATTCGGATCCGCCCCGGTGAGCGTGTCGGCGCCGACGGTCTGGTACTCGACGGGGCGAGCGAGGTCGATCAGGCCACCATCACCGGCGAACCGCTGCCCTCGGCGAAGGAGCCCGGGGACGAGGTGTTCGCCGGGACGCTGAACGGCACGGGCACGCTGAAGGTCTCCGTCGAGCGGGACGCCTCCGAATCGGTGATCGCCCGGATCGTGGCGATGACCGAGGAAGCCTCCCGGACCAAGGCCCCCACCCAGCTGTTCATCGAGAAGGTCGAGCAGCGCTACTCGCTCGGAATGGTTGCCGCCACCCTGGCTGTCTTCCTCGTACCACTCGCCTTCGGCGACGACGTGACCGGCAGCCTGCTGCGCGCCATGACGTTCATGATCGTGGCCTCCCCCTGCGCCGTGGTCCTGGCGACCATGCCGCCCCTGCTCTCCGCCATGGCCAACGCGGGACGCCACGGCGTCCTCGTCAAGTCCGCCGTCGTCATGGAGCGCCTCGGCCAGACCGACACGGTGGCGCTGGACAAGACCGGCACCCTCACCGAGGGCACCCCCCGCGTCACCGGCATCCACCCACTGGCCGGAGCGGGGCTGTCCGAGGACACGCTGCTGGCCCTGGCCGCCGCCGCCGAGCACCCCAGCGAGCACCCGCTGGCCCGCGCCGTCGTGAACGCCGCCCAGGAGCGAGGGCTGACACTGTCCCCGGCCTCGGAGTTCACCTCGGCGCCCGGCACCGGCGTCACGGCCACCGTAGGCGGCCACCGGATCTCGGCCGGCTCACCCGCGCGACTGCTTCGCGATACGGCCACACCGGCGGCGGGCCAGGCCGCCGCCGTGGCCGCCGAGCTGGAGGAGACCGGGTGCACCGCGGTGCTCGTCCTGCGCGACGGCCGGCCGGTCGGGGTCCTGGGGATCGCCGACCGCATCCGGCGCGACGCCGCGGCAACCGTCGCCTCCCTGGCCCGCCTGACCGGCGGCTCCCCGATGCTGCTGACCGGCGACAACCCGCGCGCCGCCGCCCGGCTGGCCGCCGAGGCGGGCATCACCGACGTCCGGGCGGGGCTCCTCCCCCAGGACAAGGCAGCCGCAGTTCACGAACAGGAGCGTGCCGGGCGCAAGGTGCTGGTCGTGGGCGACGGCGTGAACGACGCGCCCGCGCTGGCCGCCGCGCACATCGGGATCGCGATGGGACACGCAGGCTCCGACCTCGCGCTCGAGACCGCCGACGCCGTCATCATCCGCGACGAACTGGCCACCGTTCCCACGGTGGTGGCCCTTTCCCGGGCAACCCGTCGACTGGTCGTGCAGAACCTGGTCGTCGCCGGCGTGTTCATCTCCGTCCTGGTCGTCTGGGACCTCGTCGGCCATCTGCCGCTCCCCCTGGGCGTCCTGGGGCATGAAGGCTCCACGGTCATCGTGGGCCTCAACGGCCTCCGGCTACTGCGCGAATCGGCCTGGCACCGCGCGGCCGGCCAGGGCGACGCCGCCTTGCCGACGAATGCCCGGGCGGCCGCCGAGATCGACTGACAGGCCATCACCTACGACGGCACACCTGCTGTGCCGGCTGTACGGAGGGTGATCCTCAATCCCCTGTACCGGCCCGACGGCCACGACGGGACGCTGCTGACAGGGGCGGTCTGCCGCTTCCACCCGGGCTTCTCCGGCGTCCGGGTCCGGTGGGGCGATCCCGAGCGCGGTCCGGATTCCGTCCGGGCCCGTCACGTCAGGATCAGTCATGCCTATGCGTCGGCGAAGGCGCGCAGCAGCATCCCGGACCTCTTTCCTCCGGATGCTCAGCAGGTCCGGAACACGTATCCCTGCTCGCCCTGGGGAAGTACATCGAGGTCTCGCAGGACGAGGGAGATCCGGCCGCCCCATGTCGAGCAGCTCTCGTCGAAGCCCACATCGCCCTCGCCCTCGTACTCGATCGCGAAGACACGGCCGTCGTATGCGTCGGCGTAAGCGTCGCATTCGTCGAACTGGGCGCATTCCTCCGTCACTGCGAAGTCGAAGCCGATCGCGTCGTGCCGGTCGAGGAGGTCGGTGGTGTTCTTCTGCCCGATCGCGAGGCCGTCGCTGTGCGCCCGCACCGCCAGCGCTTCGGCGAAGGCGGCGTTGTGTTCCTTCGTCAGCTTGCCCTTCGAGCGTTCGAAGGAGTCGAGGTTGTCCGGCTCCACCGCCTGGAAGCCGTTCTCCGCGCAGCCGTCGATCCAGTCCCCGACGATGTCCACGAGCTGGGTGCGCCTGGCGTCCGTCGAGGTGTCGAGGAGGACTTCGTCCCAGCCCTCGTCGATGATCAGCTCCCCGTCGCCGTCCTGCAGCAGGAGGCCGGGGTGGGTGTCCTGCCACCACTTCAGTGCGCCGGGCTGTGTCTGGAAGGCATTGACGTAGCAGACGTTGTACAGGCCGGGGGCCGGTTCGTCCTCGCGGTCGCGGGACACCGCCCGCACCCCGTCGGGCGGCGTGTAAGCACCGCCGATCTGATAGTCGAAGCCCATGCCGGCCGCCGGCAGGAGCACGTCGGCGGCCTTCGTCCGCTGCTCGGGCCCGGCATCGGCGGACGTCCCGCTCGCGGCGGTACAGCCCACCAGTACGCCCGCCCCGAGGGCGGCGGCCAGGCCTGTCGCCACTCCGGCCACCGCACTCCTGCGGCGTGAGAACAGGGAAAGGGCGCGGTGGGCCACACGTACTCCAGGTGTCAGGTATCCGGAAGAGGACCCATCCATCCTCCATCAGCGCTCCTGCGGCCGGTCCACCGGGGGCTCCGGACAATTTGGCTGACAAGGCGTCAGGGAGCGGTGGTACGCCCGTCGCCGAGCCGCTGTGCGCGATCGGTCTCGGCCATGTGACCCTCGGCCCACTGCCGGACGGCGGCCGGCGGGGCCTCCAGGGGGACAGTCCGAGTTCGGTGAGGCCGAGTGCACGCGGCGGCACGCTGGACTCCGCACGCCGGCTGACGGGACCGTCACGGCACAAGGCCTGCAGCGTGACCGACCCGCACCTTCTGCGAGACGCCGGTCATGCGCCGCTGCCCGGAAGGAATCGCTGGAAACTCTGCCCTTCGAGGCCCAGGACGCTCCGGCTAGCTTCGCGCGTTTCGCCATTCCTTCGCATCAGATCGTGTCGTGATCGCGGCTTCGCCCCTTCTCCACTTCGGCAACCCGGGCGAGAAGCTCCGCCCGGCCGATGGCGTCGGTGCGCGTCGAAGGCACGGTGCAGGCGTAGGCACCGGCCACCGTTCCGTACAGGGCGCAGCGCCGCGGGTGTTCGCCGTTCAGACGACCGAGGAGGAAACCGGCCGCGAAGGCGTCGCCGGCGCCGTTGGAATCCACCACCGGAGCGGGCGGGGCGACGGCGGGCGTATGCGTCAGCTCGCCGTCGTACAGCAGGTACGCCCCGTCGGCACCCGCGGTCGCGACGACGACCTGGGCCCTTCCTCGTTCGGCGATGTCGCGCATGGTGCGCTCGGGGTCGGTCAGCGCGGTGGTCGACAGGAACACCACATCCGCGTGCAGCGCGAACGCTTCGTGATAGGCGTCGGCGCCGTCCCAGTCGTGCAGATCGGTGGAGACGGTCACACCGGCCTCGCGGAGCAGTGGCAGTGTGAGGGCACACGGATGTGTGATGACGACGTGGGCATGGTGCGCGTCGCCGGCGAGTGCGCGGACCGTCGACTCGTCGAAACGGTCCGCGTCCTGCGAGCGGGTCATGTCGTACAGGGACAGCCGCCGCCCGTCCGGTCCGACGAGGTTGACCGCGCGCTTGGTTCCGCTCGGGGAGGATGCCTCGGTGAGCGGGACGCCGCGCTCACGGTGGAGGGTGCGGACCAGGTCTCCCTCGTGGTCGTCGCCGATCATGTCGAGGTGGTGGGTGCGCAGGCCGAGTGCGTGCAGCCCGAGCGCGACGAAGTCGCCGCTCTGTCCCGCGCGGGTCTCGATGCCCGGCCGGATCATGTAGCTGTCGGTGAAGGGGAGCGGCAGCTCGGGGACATGGACGATGGTGTCCACGCCCGCGCCGCCCAGTACGAGGACGTCGGTCTGCTTGCGCATGTGAGTGGTCGTGCCTCTCGGTTCAGGGGAAGGAAATCCGTGTGTCATGGCTCTCGGCCGGATGGCCCGGTCCGTACACGAGGCGCAGGACGGAGCACGCTCCGTCCTGCGCCTCGTCTGTCTGCGGTGGCACCCCGGCGCGTCAGCCCATCTGGGCTCTCGTGTGCAGCGCCGGCGCTGCGCACGGGCCGCCAACGCTGCCTGGACGGTGCCGTCGCCGCCGACCGTGACGGTGTTGCCGTCGCAGTGGGCCGACGAGGCCGCGGCGACATTGCAGTACGTGCCTTGCCCGGGAGGGAGGTCGTGAAGGTCTCGGTCGGGTCGCCGTGCGCGTTGTTGACCGCGACGAACGCCACGTCCTCGTACGGCCGCTCGAATCATGGTGACCGTAACGGTCTTCTCGTCGGGGGGTGTCGCCAGCGACTGCGAGGGGCGAGCGTGGTGAGGCCGGCGGCGGTCATCACGCCGGCCAGGGTTCCGCCGACCAGGCGGATCGGTGCTGCATGTACGGCTCCTTCGACGACAGGGCGCGGCTGCGCCCTCGAGGACAGCCACGCGCCGGGCTGCCGTGGGGGAACGTCCGGGAGCCTGCCGCCCTTCATGTGTAGCGTCAAGGATTTCCGCAAGGGCTTGCAGACCTTTGCGCAAGCCATTGCATTCGTGCAACTCCTTCCGGCGGCCGAGGAATCGGCCCGGGCGCGGTCAGCAGGACGGCGGTGGCAGAAGCCCCGCGGCCCTCTGCAACGCCACGGCGTGCCGGGCGAGCTCGGGTTCGCTGCCCCGGTCCGCAGGCATGGACGCCATCAGAGCGAGGCGGTCGCGCCAGTTGTGGCCGGCCAGCGGCACGGCGACGGCGTTCATTCCCCGGACCGACTCGCCGCCACTGTCGGCGCGGCCAAGGGTACGAACGCCGGCCAGCTCGGCGAGCAGTGCGGTACGCGAGGTCAGGGTGCGGCTGGTGACGCCGGACAGCCGCTCCTCCGGGTAGAGGGCGCAGACCTGTTCGGTGGTCAGCCGGGCGAGCAGCACCTTGCCTGCCGCGGTGGCGTGCGCGGGGTGGGCGCGGCCGGTCTCCAGGACGGCACGCACGGGGTGCGACGACTCCCGGCCATCCGTGATGATCACCTGGTCGCCGATCAGGGCGGCGGTACTGATCGTCTCTCCGGTGGCGTCGGCCGCCGCGTCCAGCACCACCTGCAGGCGGGCCTTGATCTCGGGGCCGTAGCCTGCCGGGCGTCCCAGCGTGACCAGTTCGGGTCCCGCGGAGTAACCCCGGCCCGAGGTGTCGCGGGTGGCGAAGCCGCGCGACTCGAGGGTGCTGAGCACACGGTGCGCGGTGGAGCGGGCCACTTCCAGTTCCCTGGCGGCGTCGGTGACCGACAGGGTGTCATGGGTGAGGAAGAGACGCATCAGGCGCAGCCCGGTGTCCAATGACTCGATGATGTAGCTCTTGGGGTCGGCCATGAGGTCCTCTCGGTCGTGCCACAGGGGCCATGTTCCTGGTGCGGCGCCCGGCTCCCCCGATGATCCGCACCATGTGTGATCCGTCCGAAGTCGACCCCACCCAGGCATGAAGGGACACCGGCTATTCTGCTCCGTTGCTGCTCGAGGCCGTGAGCACGTGATCCAACTCATTCGGCGTCACAGCGACAAGAGAAACCCCCCTCGGGAGAGACGCACGCATCGGTCTGGACCCACCGTTGATGTGCACCGCCTCGCGCAGCGACGGTGAACGCACTCCGGTCCGCCGCAACCCATCCGCATGTGATACTGCCGCACCGGCCTTGGCCCGGGGCTCCCGCGCCATCCCGGAAGGGCCCGTGAGAAGCCGCCCACGGAGCCACCGCCCTTCGAGCGAGGGATGCCGGAGGAGGCAAGGAACCTCAAGCGGCGCACAACCTGCTTCTCATGCTCGACAAGGCGAGAGCGGAGGCGCACCGGCTCGGGCCGGCGGCCCGCAGTCAGCCGGGGTCGTGAACCTCGCCGGGGCACATGGTCTTCACAGCGAGCACCGGATCGAGGGGCTCTACGAGTTCTTCGGCAGCCACGGCGACGAGGCGCTCCGGGGCATCGCCATCCAGCAACGCGCGCACGTACTCGATGGCCTCCGCAGGCGACAGTGCCGGCAGCCGCCGGCGAAGTGACCGCACAGCGTCCATGCGTCCGCGCGTGGCGGCGACCACGCGTGTCGCATCGTGCAGATCGTCCACTGCGGTGCGCACCGGCAGCCCACGTATCCGGGCTCGGTAGTCGGCCTCCCACTCCCCGGTCACCGCGGAGACGACGCCGATCCGGTGCAGCCCCCCGTCGACGCGGTCGACCAGGTACGGCCCATTGCCGACCAGCATGAACTCCGAGTTCCGGGTGCGTACGAACTCCTCGGACTGCCAGAAGACGATCCATACCAACTCGTGCTCCCGGACATGGACCACGGCCACGCGCATCGCGTCCCCGTCCGCAGCTCGCCGCTTCTGGTGGTCGCGCGCCAGCTGTTCTTCGACAGCCTGAACTGCCGCATCTCGCTCGATCACCCGTGCAGCATCCCGTACGGACCTCGGTCTCGACCAGCGAGTTCTCACGACTGCGCCAGCACCCGCAAGACCCTGGGTTCCTGCCCGGCGGGCCCGTGAGCACCGCCGCCCTGCCTGGAGGTGGCGAACAAGCGTATGAAGAGTGAATACCGGCACCTGTGACCCATATTGTGCTCACGCGCCCAGTGAGGGCGGCCGCTGACAACGGTCATGGGAGGCAAGCAGAGGATCGGTCGGGCCCCTGACGGATCACGGATCACCGGGCTGTGGAGGAGAAGGCCACGGTCCAGTTAGGGTTACCTTATTGACGTGTTCTCATCCTTTCGCCTTCCCTCTCGCAAGGAGACGTTCATGCGCTGCGTGACGGAACAGGTGCACACATGACCGGGCCGACGGACGGCGTCGCAGCGCATGATGTGGAGAACGCCTTCGCGGAGTTCGGGCTGCCCGGCATACCTGGCACCGACACGTTCTGGGCGGCGGCGCGGGCTCCCGCGTCCGTACCCGCCGACAGCGGCGGTTGGACGACCTTGTTCCTGTGGCGGGGCTCGTCGGCGAGCATCGGCTTCGAGAGCTGGTCGAAGCCCGTGCCCCTCCGCCGGTGGGGCACAACCGACTGCTGGTACACCGAGGTGCGCATGCCCCCGCGGCTGCGCGTGACCTATCAGTTCCTCGCGGACGACGGGGCGCACGCCGACCCGTTCAACCCGGTGGGTGCCGGCGGTGACCGGTCCGTCGTCGCGACGCCCGATGCCCCGCACCAGCCGCACTGGCCCGTCGTCGGCGCGGACGACGTCCTGCCCGTGCCCCGCACCCGGATCCGCTGGGCGAGTGAGCGGCTCGGCGGACGGCGCACCGTGCGAGTCCACCCTGTGGGCGGCGGCGGTCCGGTGGTCCTGCTGCTCGACGGGGACGACTGGCTGTACCTTCACCCGGCTATGACCGCGTTCGACGCGGCCGTCGCCGCCGGTGCGATGCCCCCGGTCACACTCGTCTTCCTGCCTGCCAAGGACAGGGAGGCCGAGTTCGGGTGCAGGCCCGAGCTGTGGGAGGCGGTCCGGGACGAACTGCCGCCACTGGTGGCGGAATCCGGCGTGACCGCCGACTGGGACCGGATGGTGGTCGCCGGACAGAGCCTCGGCGGACTGAGCGCGATGTACGCGGCGCTGGAATTCCCGGACCTTGTGTCACGCGTCGCCTGCCAGTCACCGTCGTTCTGGTGGGCACCCGAGACCTTGCACCGGGCTGACCCCTTGGGCGGTCCGGTCGGCGGCGCCGTCGCCGCGCGGCTGCGGGGGCGCCCCGATCTGTCCGGGCTACGGATCGCGTTCGACGTGGGGGAACACGAGACGCGGATGCTCCCCCACTGCGAGCTGGCCGAGACGCTGACCGAGCGGGCCGGTGCGACCGTGCGTGTTTCACGGTCGGCCTCGGGTCATGACCGGGCGGGCTGGCGGCACGCGCTGCTCAGGGATGTCGCCTGGGCCCTGGCCCGGTAGTGGTCACCGGGCCACGGCCCTGCAGTAGTCCTCGTCGAAGGCGAGGAGATGCCGGTGTGTGTCGTCGGCCGTGATGACACCGTCGTCCAGGACGAGGACACGGTCGGCGGCGTCCAGCAGGGCGGGGCTGCTGGTGATCACCACGGTGGTGCGGCCCGCGCGGAGCTTCGCGATGTTACGCGCGATGAGCTGTTCGGTGACCGCGTCGACCGCTGTCGTCGGGTCGTGCAGAACCAGGACGTCGGAGTCGGCGGCGAGAGCACGGGCCAGGGACAGCCGTTGGCGCTGCCCCCCGGAGAGGTTCGCGCCGCGGTCGCGGACGCCGTGGTCGAGTCCCTCGGGGTGGAGTGCGACGACGTCGGTCAGGAGCGAGGCCTCGACGGCCTCGGGAACCATCCGGCTGGTGCCCGACGGATCGATGTTGGTCCGGAGGCTGCCGGCGAAGATCTCCCCGTCGTACGGGTTCACCAGCATGTGCCCGCGGAGGGCCTCGACCGACAGGTCGGTGATCGCGCACCCACTGACCCGCACCACGCCCCCGTACGCCTCGGGTGCCACGTTCACGCCCAGGATCGATGCGAGATCGGCCGCCGCGCGTGGCTGGTAGGGGGCGATCGCCACGAACTCGCCGGCGCGCACCCGGAACGTGAGATCGTGCAGGGGCCCGTACCTGACACCGTCGACCTCGAGGTCCCCGCCTGTGGCCGGGAGTTCCTGGCCCGGGGCCGTCAGCGGTGGCGCGGAGAGGACCAGTGCCATCCGCTCGGCCGAAGCGCGCGCCATCATCACGTACTTCGGCATCTCCGAGAACAGTTTGAGCGGTTCCATGATGAACTGCGCCAGGCCCACGGCCATCACGAGCTCCCCGATGGTGATCCGTCCCCCGTACGCCAGCCAGCCCGCCGTCAGGGTCACCGCGGCGGCGAGGACCGCGTTGAGCGCCAGTGCGGTGCCCGCGTAGACACCATTCACCCTGGCGACGGTGACCGCCTGGTGCTTCGCCTCCGTGCTGACCTTCCGGTAGGACAGAAACGCCGCGTGGTTGCCGCCGAAGCCGTGCAGCGGGCGCAGACCGGTGATCAGGTCGGCGACCTTGGCGCCCGCCCGTGCCACCCGGGCCTGCTGTTCCTGGGTGCTGGAACCGATCCGCCTGGACATCACGCTCAGGATCGAAAGGATCGCCACGGTTCCCACGATCACCAGCAGGCCGAGCCGGACATCGGCCAGGCCCAGCGCCACCGACGCGACCACCACCGCGACCAGCGAGCTGACCAGCAGGGGCACCACCTCGACAATGTCGGCGGTCTGGTCGGCGTCCTCGGTGGCGATGGTCAGCACCTCGCCGGACTTCAGGTCGACGTCCCTGGCCACCGGCTGGAGTCCGCAGGCGGCGACCCGTACCCGCCAACGGTGTGCCTCGGTCGTGTTGGCCTTCTGCAGGATGCGCATCCCGAACCGCCACGACAGCGATACGGTCGTGATGATCGCGGCCAGCGCCGCGATCGACAGGCCGAGCGAGCCGAGGCTGCGGTCCCGCAACGTGTGTTCGACGATCAGGCCGAGGGCTATGGGGAAGGCGGTCTCGCCGGCCTGGTAGAGGCCCATGAGGACGGTGCCCCAGGCCACCGCGCCGGCGTTGCGGCGCAGGGCGGTCCGGAGGATGCCGGCCCCCGGCCGGGGCCGCTTCGTGTCAGGAGTTGTCATCAAGATGGCGGGCAATCGCTTCCGGGGTTCGAAGGGTGAGCAGATCACGGATCGTGATCACAGGACCGTACTCCCGGCGGAGCAGCCCGATCAGCCGCACCGCCAGCATGGAATGCCCGCCGAGAGCGACGAAGTCACTGACCGCGCTCACCTCGTCGTCGTCCAGGTCGAGCGCCTCGGCAAAGAACTCGCAGACCACGATCTCCGTCTCGGTCTCCGGGGCACGCTCGACCCCCGTGGTCAGCACGCCGAGCGGTCTGGCCTCCGGCAGCGCCTTGGTGTCGGCCTTCCCGTTCACGGTCAGCGGGATGCTGTCGACCTGGGCGTAATGCGTCGGGCGCAGGAAGTCCGGCAGCCCGGCCCCCACCTCGGCGGCGACCGCCGCCAGGTCGCTGCCGCTCAGCACGAGGTAAGCGGCCAGCCTGTACGCTCCGTCGACCTGCGGGTCGGGCTGGGCGACCGCGGCGGCGAACCGTACCGCCGGATGCACCGTGAACGCGGCCTCGACCTCGCCCGGTTCGACCCGGTGGCCGCGGATCTTGACCTGCTGGTCGGTGCGGCCGAGGTACATCAGATTCCCGTCCGGCCGGCGGACCACGAGATCTCCGGTGCGGTACATGCGCTCACCGGGTTCACCGAACGGGCATGCGACGAAGCGGTGCGCGGTCTGGGCGGACTGTCCGAGATAGCCGCGCGCGATGCCTATGCCCGCGACGTACAGCTCACCGGGAACGCCGTCCGGGAGGGGCCTCAACCACGGATCGAGCACGTGGACGTCGGTGTTGTCGATCGCCACGCCCACCACCGGGTCCTGGCATTCGAAGGTGCCGACCCCGAGGGTGTTGATGGTGTACTCGGTGGGCCCGTACAGGTTGTAGCCGGCCGTCCCCTCGGTCTCCGCGAGCCGTTTCCACAGTCCCGGGGTGACGGCCTCACCGCCGAGCAGCACCAGGGCGGGGCGGCGTGCGGGGTCGTCGAGCAGACCTTCGGCGACCAGCTGCTGCGCGTAGGTCGGGGTCACGTTGATGACGTCGATGCCGTGCTCCGCGCAGTACTCGACCAGCCGGGGTGCGTCGCGGCGCAGTTCCTCGTCGCAGATGTGCACCTCGTGGCCGTCGGCGAGCCACAGCAACTCCTCCCACGACATGTCGAACGCGAACGACACGGTGTGCGCGATCCGGAAGACCCGGTGCCCGTGTTCCGCCAGCACCGGCTCGAAAATCCGGCGCTGATGGTTGATCAGCATGTTGGTGAGCCCGGCGTACTCGGTCACCACACCCTTCGGCTTCCCGGTGGATCCGGAGGTGTAGATCGTGTACGCGGGGTGCCGCAGGCGGTTCGGGGCGTCCGGTGCGAACGTCACGTAGGGCTCGCTCTCGGGCAGGGGCCGGTCGAGTTCGAGCAGGTCGCCGGTCAGCCGTGGCGCGACCGCACTCACCGTGAGGATCACGTCCGGACGTGCCGCGTCGACGATCGCGGCGATCCGCTCGTCCGGGTGGTCCAGCTCCAGCGGCACATACGCGGCGCCGGTCCGCAGCACGGCGAACAGTGCCACGATCGAGTCGAGGGAGCGCGGGATCGCGAGGCCCACGGTCCTCTCCGGGCCGATGCCACGCCGGGCGAGTACGCCCGCCACCGAGCGGCTGCGGTCCCGGAGTTGGGCGAAGGTCAGCGCGGAGCCATGGGCGACGAGGGCGACCCGCTGCGGGTCGCGGTCCGCCGCCCGGTCGAAGCGGTCCACGACCGTGTCCGTGCCGATGTCCTTGCGCCCGGCGGGCTCGGGGTCCGGCGCGAGGCCGGGCAGTGCGCCGACCGGGCCGGTCCGACGGACCAGGTCGTCCAGCACCCGCAGGTAGTCGTCGACGAGCCGGCGGGCCTTCCCGGGGTCGCCGTCGCGATACTCGAGCTTGACCGTCAGCCGGTCGCCGGGGGTGACGACCCAGGTGAACGGGTAGTGCGTGGAATCGTCGGTCTGCACGGCCGTGATGCCGTGCCTGGCGTTCATCTCGGCGAAGGCGTCCATGTCCAGGAAGTTCTGGAGGACGAACAGGTTGTCGAACAGGCTGTCGTGCCCGCCGGCCCGCTGGATCTCGCCGAGCCCAAGGTGCTCGTGCTCCATCGCCTCGACCCTGGCCGCCTGGACTGCTGCCAGGTACGCCCCGACCGTGTCGTCGGGCCGTGCCCGCGTCCACATGGGCACGGTGTTGAGCAGCACACCGACGATGCCGGACAGTCCCTCCCCCTCCCGGCCGGAGACGGTCACACCGAAGACGGCGTCGCTGCGGCCCGTGTGCGCGCCCAGCAGAAGGCCGAACGCGCCGGTCAGCACCGAGTTCAGCGTGACGCCGTGCGTCCTGGCCGCGTCCCTCAGGAGGTCCGACTGTGCGGCGGACAAGGTGTGTACGAGCGCGCGGGGCAGGTCGTCCGGGAAGGAAGGCCGCGGTCCGGCCAGCAGCGTCGGGCCGGTGAGGCCCGCCAGATGGTGCGCCCAGAAACGCTCCGATGCGGCGGCGTCCTTGGCGTCGAGCGTGCGGGCGTAGTCCTCGAAGCTCGGCGTCGCCGGGGCCGCGTCCAGTTCCTCGCCCGCGAGCACGGCCCGATAGGCCTCGAACAGGTCCCGCAGCAGGATCTCGCGGGACCAGCCGTCCCAGAGCAGGAGGTGGTAGCTCAGCAGCAGGCCGTCGCGTCCGCCGGGCAGCCGTACGACGGTCAGCCGGATCAGCGGCGGCTCGCCCGGGTCGAATCCCGTCTCGCGGTCCGCTGCGCGCAGGGCGTCGACGTCCGCGTCCGTCTTTGACCGGACTGTGCGGACATCGACCCGCCGGCCCGCCTTGAGCACCTGGACGGGGTTTCCGTCGTCGTCGGTGGTGAATCCCGCGCCCACCACGGGGTGCCGCGCGATGACGTACGCCATCGCCTCGGACAGCGCACCGGTGTCCAGGCGGCGGTCGAAGGTGAAGTAGCTCTGTGCGACGTAGTGTCCGGCCGAACCCGTCATCTGGGCCTGGAAGAAGAGGCCGCGCTGGAGCGGGGTGACCGGTGCCGTGCGCTCGGCTGTCGTGGAGGCGTCCGCGAGGCGTTCCAGTGCGCGGTGCCAGTGCTCGGTCAGTTCGTCGGGGATGCCGTCGGCGAGGGTGAAGTGCGCGTGCAGGCTGCCGGTGGTCCCGTCGGTCCAGGCGTTCACCTCGACGGCGTACGGACTGCTCTGGTCGCCGCCGCTGATGTGCGGGGCCTCGGACTCGCTCCCCCGGCCGAGGTAGTTGAACAGTACCTGCGGGCGGGCCTTCAGCAGGGGGGCCGTCTGCGGGTTGAGGTATCTGAGCTGCCCGTAGGCAAGGTGCCCGCGCTCGTCGGGCTGGCGCTCGGCGACCTCACGTGCCGCCGCGACAGGGTCGGTGTGGGCGATGAGGCGCACGGGGGCGATGGAGGTGAACCAGCCGACCGTACGGGTGTAGTCGTGGTGTTCCAGAACCGGCACCCGGCCGTGCCGTTCCAGCTCGATCGCGAGATCGGTGGGCGCGGACTGGACCTGGGTGAGCGCCGCGCGCAGCGCGCCGCACAGGAGCTCGGTCAGCCCGATGCCGAGTGCGGCGGGCGCGGTACGGGTCAGCCGGACGCTCACCTCGGGGGCGAGCACGACCGATGCCCCGCGCAGCCTCCCGGCCTCGGGCAGGAGCGGGGGAGCCTGAAGCGTGGTGATCCAGTGCCCGAGGTCGCCGGTCGCCCGGGCGGACCCGGAGCTCAGCGCCTCGGCGTACGCGGCGTAGGACGTGGTCGGCGCCGGCAGCGTCGCCCCGCGCATCGCCGCGGCCAGATCGTCCAGCAGGATCAGCCAGGAGACCGAGTCGACGGCGAGGTGGTGCACGGCGACCACCAGGGTCCGGCTCGCCTCCAGCCACGAGAAGGCGACGACCTCCCCTGCCTCCGGATCGAGGCGCCCGGCGGTTTCGTTCGCAGCGGTCGTCGCGTCGGTCGTGTCCGTCCGGACGACGGTGACCTCGCGGGCGGGCCCGGTACGCAGTGCCCACACCCCGTGCTCGACGTGCAGCCGCAGCCTCAGCACCGGGTGTGCGGCCACGGTCGCGTTCGCGGCGCGCGCGGCATCGGCGAACCCGGTGCCCTCGGCTGCCACCAGCGTCCTGGCCTGGGCGAACCGGGCGAGAGATCCTCCCAGTTCCCGCTGGCGCAGGATGATCGGCGTGGGCGTCAGCGGCCCGTCCTCACGAGGGGCGGGTTCGGCTGCCGGGGCCTGTGGGGCGCGCGTGCCCAGATGACCGGCGAGTGCGCGCGGCGTCCTGAGGAGGAACACGTCCCGTGGCGCGATCGCGAGTCCGAGTGCTCTGGCCCGGTTGATCACCGTGATGGCGACGATGCTGTCGCCACCGGCCATGAAGAAGTCGGTGTCGCCGTCCACGTCGGCGGAGCCCGGCAGCGCCTCGGCGAAGATGCCGACCAGTGCGTCGAGCGCGGAACCGCTCACGGCGGCGACCTGGGTGTCGTCCTGTGCGGCGCGCTCGGTCAGGGCCTTCCGGTCCAGCTTGCCGTTGACCGTCAGGGGCAGGGCGTCGGCCGGGAGCACCCGGCCGGGGACCATGTGGGCGGGCAGTTTCGCGGACAGGAGGGCTGCCAGGTCGCCGGGCACCCTGCCCACGAGATGGGCGACCAGGTGGTCGCCGTCGGCCGCGACCGTGACCGCCACGTCGGCCACGCCGTCGAGCTCCCGGATCGCGGACTCCACCTCGCCCAGCTCGATACGGAAGCCCTTGAGCTGCACCTGGTCGTCGGCGCGGCCGGTGAACTCCAGCTCGCCGTCGAGAGTGCGTCGGGCGAGGTCGCCCGTGTGGTACATGCGGGTGCCGTCGTCCGCGAACGGGTTCGCCACGAACCGGCCGGCGGTGAGCCCCGGCCTGCCGAGGTAGCCGAGCGACACCTGGTCGCCGGCGACGTAGATAGCGCCCACCCGGCCCGGCGGCACCGGCCGGAGCCGGTCGTCGAGCAGATAGGTGACCAGGCCGGGTATCGGCCCGCCGATGGGGCTGACGTCACCGTCGAAGTCCTCGTCGGTGAGCACCCGGTGGGTGACGTGGACGGTGGTCTCGGTGATGCCGTACATGTTGACCAGCTCCGGCGAACGGGTGCCGTGCCGCTCCGCCCAGCCGCGCAGTCGCGCGGGGACCAGCGCTTCGCCTCCGAAGATGATCCGGCGCAGCGCGGTGGCGGGTTCGCCGGAGCTCCGGTCGGCCTCGATGAACCGGTGGAAGGCCGAGGGGGTCTGGTTGAGGACGGTCACTCCGCGTTCGCGGACCAGCCGGTGGAAGTCCACCGGGGAGCGGGTCAACCCGTAGTCCGGCACGATGAGTTCACCGCCGTGCACCAGCGCGCCCCACAGCTCCCAGACCGCGAAGTCGAAGGAATAGGAGTGGAACTGGACCCACACGTCGTGTGGGCCGAACTCCATGTCGGGCCGCGTGTTCGCGAGCAGGGCCACCACGCTGGAGTGCGGGACGACGGCACCCTTGGGCCTGCCGGTCGAGCCGGACGTGTAGATCACGTAGGCGGGATCGTGCCATCCGGGCTCGGACTCCATCGCCGCCGGGGGGAGTTCGTCCTGCCGCGTGGGCTCCTCCCCCATCACGAGTACGCGGGCCGGTACCTGCGTGAACCGGTCCTGCTGCCCGGGATCAACGAGGACGACCTGGGGAGCGGCGTCGGTGAGGATGTACTCCAGGCGTTCGTCCGGGTAGGCGGGATCCAGCGGTACGTAGGCGCCGCCCGCGCTGACGACGGCCAGCAGGGCGACGACCTGCTCCAGGGAGCGCGGCACGGCGACGGCGACGCGTTCGCCCGGCCCGACACCGGCCGCGCGCAGTGTGGCGGCCAGCTCGTCCTTCGCGTCCGCCAGTTCGCCGTACGTCATGGATGTCGTCGCCCCGTCGAGGGCGCAGTAGGTGACGGCGGTGGCCTCGGGGCGACGGTTCGCGGCGGCGTCGAACAGTCCACCCAAGGTCGTGGGGGCGATCCGCTCGGGAAGCCGGGCGCCGTCGGGCGCCAGTTCGTCGACGCGTGCGTCCGGGTGTCTGAGCAGTCCGCTAAGGGTCCGGGTGAACGAGCGGAGGATCGCCTCGGCGCTCGTCTCCTTGAGCAGCTCGCCGTCGTAGATCAGGTTGAACCGCGGGCGGCCGGCGGAGGTGCGCTCCACGACGAGGGTCAGCGGGTAGTGGGGAGCGCCCTCGTTCACCATGCCGGTGACGACCAGCTCGTCGCCGGGCTGCCGCAGGGCCCCCGGGTCGGTCGCTACGTCGAAGACCACCAGGGTGTCGAACAGAACTCCTCCGCCGGCCTGGCGCCCGATCCTCGCCAGCGAGACGTGCTGGTGGGCCAGTACCGCGCTCTGGTGTTCGAGCACCGAGGCGAGGAGGTCGCGGGCCGTGGTGGCACCGGTCCAACGGGCGCGCAGGGGAATGGTGTTGATGAACAGGCCCACCATGTCCTCGATGCCGGGCACGTCCGCGTCGCGGCCGGACACCGTGCAGCCGAACACCACGTCCCTGCCCCGAAGGATGCCGCCCAAAGTCACCGCCCATGCGCTGTGCACAGCCACGCTCAGTGGTACGCCCGCCGACCGGGCCGCCGCGTCGATGTCTCCCTCCGGCTCCTCGGCCTTGTCGGCGAAGCGGTCGGAGGGGGCGTGCCCGTCGGCGACCAGGGAAGGGCCGGGCAGATCGGCGAGCTGATCGCTCCAGACGCGGTCGCTCTCGTCATCGTCGAGCCCGGCGAGCCGGCGCACGTAGTCGGGGAAGCCGCCGCCGAGGGGATACAGGGCCCCCGGGGCGTGGTATTCGGCGAGCAGGGCGCGGAGCATCGGCGGTACCGACCAGCCGTCGGCGATGATGTGGTGCACGGTCTGTACCAGCACGTTCCTGCCGGAGCCCGCGCGGATGAGCGTGTACCGCATCAGCGGACCCGTGGCCAGGCCGAACCCGGCGCGGCGGTCCCGCTCGGCGTGCTCCCGGATCTCGGCGTCGGTGATGCCGGGCCGGTCCAGCGTGATGAAGGGCGCCTCCACCCCGCTCTCCAGCACGGAGACGACCCGGCCGTCAGCGAGAGCCACGAACCTGGCGGCCAGGTTCGGGTACAGCGTGAGCAGCCGGGTCGCCGCCGCTGCCAGCCGGCCGGCGTCCACCTCGCCCTCCAGCGTGAGCAGTTGCTGCTCGACGTAGCTTCCTGACGACTCGTCGTCGAAGACCGAGTGGAAGTACAGGCCTTCCTGCAACGGGGTCAGGGGCAGGATGTCGCGCAGAGCCGGTCCGTCCAGGGCGTCGACGTCGGCCTGTGTGAGCGGCACCTCCCCGAAGTCGCCGGGAGAGTGGCCGCCCTGGTCGAGCGCGGCCAGCCCGGTCAGGGCTTCCCGCAGGTACTCGCCGATGGTCGCGGTGTCGTCGTCGGTGAAGACGCCGTCGGGCCAGGAAATGGTGGTGACCAGCTCGTACTCGCCGTTCGCCGCGGGTTCGGCGATCGCGTTGAACTCCAGGGCACGTGGCAGGCGCATCCTCGGATCGCGCCTCTCACCCAACTGCCCCGTCGTACCGGCGAACTGCCAGTCCTCGGACGGGTCCGAGTCGAAGCGGCCCAGGTAGTTGAACAGCACCTGCGGGGCGGGCGTGTCGAGCCCGGTGTCGGTGAGGTAGCGCAGCACCCCGTAGGGGAGGCCGTTGCCCGGCACCCGCGCGAGGTCGTCCTTGACCGCCTTGAGCGCGGCGGCCAGGTAGGCGGGGGCTGTGGGTCCGGCCGACGCACCCGGGTCCACAACGACCGGGAACAGGGTGGTGAACCAGCCCACGGTCCGCGAAAGGTCCGGCTCGAAGCCGGCGGACTCCGCCACGTAACGCCCTTCTCGGCCGTGCCCCTCGAGTTCGATGTGCGCGAACGTCTGGTCCTGCCCGAGGTCGCGGCGCCACCGGGCGAGGGCGACGGCGAGCGCGGTCAGCAGCACGTCGTTGACGCCCGCGTGGAACTTCGCGGGTATCTCCCCCAGCAGCGCGGCCGTGGCCCCGGGGCCCACCGAGACCGTCCGGGTCCGTTCCCGGGCGACGGTGTCGGCTTCGGACAGCGCGCGCCTGCCCACCAGTGCGTCCGCTCCCGGCAGGGGGCGCTCGAAGGCCGCACGGTCCGACGCGAACGGGGCACCCTCCAGCATCTGGGTCCAGCGTCGGAACGAGGTGCCTACGGGCGGCAGGCCGACCGGTACGCCGGACGTGAACTGCCGCCATGCGGTGGCCAGATCATCCTTCAGGATCCGCCAGGACACGCCGTCGACGACGACGTGATGGACGACCACGACCAGCTGCCGGGCCTCACGGCGCCAAACGGCGCGCAGCATCACACCGTGTTCAGGGTCGAGCGCGTCGGTGGCAAGTGTGACGCAGTCGGCGAGCGGCAGGTCGCTCGCCTGCCACCTTGCGACGGCCTGGTCCGGGTCCGGGATGTCGAAGCTCCAGCGGTCACCACGCACGAGGCGGGCGCGCAGCATGTCGTGCCGCCCGGCCACGGCGGTGAGGATCACGTCGAGGGCGTCGGCGGTCAGGTCCGCCGGGGTGCGCAGCACGACAGACTGCACGAAACCGTCGATCGCGTCTGTCGTCTCGCCGAGCCACTGCACGATGGGCGATCCGACGACGGAACCGGTCGCCACATCGCTGCGTTCCGCGGTGGAGACTTCCTCCCGGCTCACGACCGCCGCCAGCGCACCCACGACGCTGTGGGTGAAGATCTGCCGTGCCGTGACGTGGAGACCCGCTCCACGCAACGCGCTCAGCAGCGAGATCGCCAGAATGCTGTCCCCGCCGAGCCGGAAGAAGTCCTGGTCGACACCGACCTCGTCCAGTCGCAGGACGGTCGCGACCGCCTCGCACACCGCGCGCTCGTTCTCCGTTCCGGGCGGGACGAGCGTGCCCGTCCCGACACGGGGTTCCGGGAGGGCACCCCGGTCGAGCTTGCCGTTGGCGGTGAGCGGGAACTCCTGCAGCACGACGACGTGGGCGGGCACCATGTACTCGACCATGTGCTCGCAGGCCCACGCCTTGACCTCGTCGCCGTGCAGGTTCTCGCTGCCGGCGGCCGGGACGACATACCCCACGAGGTAGGTGCCGCCCGCCGTGTTCTTCTTCGCGACGACGCAGGTGTGCCGTACGGAGGGGTGTTCCGCGAGGCCCACCTCGACGTCCTCGATCTCCAGCCGCATGCCGCGGATCTTGATCTGGTTGTCGGCCCGGCCGAGGAAGTCCAGCGACCCGTCAGGGGCGAACCGTGCGAGGTCACCGGTCCGGTACAGCCGGGACCCGTCCGCCGCAAAGGGGTTCGCGACGAACCGGGACGCAGTCAGGCCGGGCGCGTTGACGTAACCTCGGCCGAGGAGGAAGCCTCCCACGTACAGCTCGCCGCCGACCCCGAACGGAACCGGGCGCAGCTCGTCGTCGAGCACGTACAGCTGGGTGTTGGGGTTGGCCTTGCCGATGGACGTCGACAGGCGTTCCGCCGCGCCGCGGTAGACGACGTGCGAGACGCCGATCGTCGTCTCGGCCGGGCCGTAGCCGTGGTACATGGGGATGTCGAGCCGGGTGCGGAAACGCTCGTACAGGTCGGGGGTCAGCACCTCGCCGCCGCACCACACGTGCCTGAGGCTGTCCAGCCGCCCGGAGTCACCCGACATCTCCAGCAGCACGTCCAGCATGGACGACACGAGGTACGTGAAGGTGACGCGCTGATCGGACAGCACGCGCAGCAGGTGGTGGGGGTCGCGTTCGCCGCCGGGCCGCAGGACCACCAGCCTGCCGCCGCGCACCAGCGGCAGGAAGATCTCGTTGATGGAGATGTCGAAGGCCAACGGCGCCTTGAACAGTGACACGTCGTCGTGGCCGAAGCCCAGGATCTCCTCGGACTGCCACAGCAGGCGCTCGCTGATCGCTTCGTGCCGGATCATGGCGCCCTTCGGCCGGCCGGTCGAACCCGACGTGAAGATCACGTACGCCAGGGCGGCGCCGGGGACGGCGACGACGGTCCCCTCGATGGGGCAGGAGCCGTACCGCCAGGCGCCGAGGCCGACGGCCACAGCCGGTGGTTCGCCCTCCGGGTGCTCGCCCGAGTCGTTGAGCTGGAGCACGACCCCGGCGTCGTCGATGACGACGGCTCGTCGCTCGGCCGGCCACTGCGGGTCCAGCGGCACGAACGCACACCCGGCCTGCAGTACGCCGAGCAGCCCGATCACCAGGTCGGCTGAGCGGCCCAGCGAGACGCCGACGACCTGTTCGGCGGTGAGCCCGCGTTCGATCAGGTGGTGGGCCAACTGGCTCGCACGCACGGCCGCCTCACGGTACGTCAGCGAACGGTGCTCGTCGACGATCGCGACGGCGTCCGGCCTGATCCGTGCCTGCTCGCGGAACATCTCCACGACCGTCGGCCGGACTCGTCCGGCATCGGTGTCGTTCCACCCGGCCAGGGCCTCGATCCTCGCCGCCGCGCCGACCGGGCCGATGGTGCCTAGGGACCGGTCCGGGAAGTCGGCCAGATCGTCCAGCGCGAGCTGCGCGTCGGCCCGTACGACGCCTTCGGGAGTGCGGATGCTCCGGCCGTCGGCACCCACCTCCCAGTCGGCGGGCGCGGAGCCGCCGTTGTCGACCCACCGAAGGACATCGGCGAACAGGGTGCCGGAGGTGAGGTCGACGCCGTCGGGGCTACGGCCCGTCGCCCAGTAGGACAGTCCGATGGCACACGCCTTGGCGACGGTCCGGTCGGAATAGTCACCGGTTCGCCTGCGCAGACCGTCCAGGCTCGTGGGAGAAAGCAGCACGGAGCGATCAGTCGGATACGCCATCGAAGACTCATCTTCCTTCCACCGTAAAAGAGTTGAATCCACCTCAACTCAGGGAATGTCTAACTGCCCTCGCGCCAGGCCAGCCACAGTCGCGCGTACTGTCCGCCCAGAGCCACCAGCTCCTCGTGGGTCCCCTGCTCCACCACGCGTCCCGCGTCGAGCACGGCGATCCGGTCCGCCGCCATCGCCTGGGTCAGCCGGTGCGCCACGAACAGCGTGGTCCGGCCCGCGCAGGCGGCCCGTACGGACCTCTCCAGCTCGGCGGCGCCTTCACTGCCGGCCTCGGCGGTCGACTCGTCGAGCACCACCACCGGTGCCCTATTCAGCACCAGGCGGGCCAGGGCGATCTGGGCGATCTTCGTGACGTCCAGGCGCTCGCCGCCCTCGCCGACCATGGTGTTCAGCCGGTCGGGGAGTGCGTCGACCCAGTGCTCGGCGCCGACGGTGCGCAGTGCGTCCATCAGCTCGGTATCGGTCGACTGCGGCGCGGCCAGCCGCAGGTCGTCGGCGAGCGTCCCGGAGAACACGTACGTCTCCTGCGTCAGGATGCTCACCAGGGCCCGCGCGCCCGCCTCGTCCAGGACTGCGAGGTCGTTCGGCCCGATGCGTACGCTCCCGGCCTGCGGAGTCCCGATGCCGGCGATCAGCGCCGCCAGGGTCGACTTGCCCGCCCCTGTCGCCCCCACCAGGGCGAGCGAACCACCGGCCGGGATCGTCAGGCTGACCTCCCGCAGGACGGGCTGCCCGGCCCCGGGATAGCTGAAGGTCAGTCCCTCCACCGTCACCGGGTACGGCACGGTGTCCGCCGGGGACACGGTGGGGTCGCCCACCAGCCGGTCCTCCGCGGCCTCCCCCAGCACCCCGACGAGCCGGGTGAGGCTCGCACCCGACTTCTGCGCCTCGTCGAAGGTGAACATGATGGCGCCCAGCGGGGTGAACAGCCGGTGGAACATGAGCGGGGCCGCCGCCACCTCGCCGAGGCTCGCGGCGTCGGCCTCCAGCAGGACGTACCCCACCACGAGGATCAGGACCAGCCCGATGAACTCGGCACGGTTCTCCCTGCCGACGAACCGGCCGAAGATCCGGAAGACGTCGATGCCGAGCTCGCGCACGCGCCATGACCTGACGGTGACCTTCTCGCGAAAGGCGTCCTCGAGCCGGTACGCCCGGACGGTGTCTATCCCGTTCAGGCCACTGATCAGAGCCTGCGCACGGTCGGCCTGGGCCGCCCGCTGCCGCTGGTAGAGCGGTGCGGAGCGGGGCAGATACCAGCGCAGGGCGAGACCGTACGCGGGCAGTGCCCCCGCGCCCGCCAGGCCGAGCCGCCAGTCCAGCCCGAACATGCCGACCGTGGCGATGGCGACGAGAACGCCCGCCGAGAACACCGTGGGGATGGCTGTGCGGATACCCCTGGACAGCACGGCAACGTCGTCGCCGACCCGGGACAGCACGTCGCCCCGGCCGACCTGCTCGATCCGCGAGCTCGGCATACCCAGCACCGCCCGGACCGCGGCTTCCCGCAGCCGCGCGAGGAGATCCGCGCCCAGCCGCCCGATCAGATACGTCGACACCGCGGTGGCCCCCGCGCCGAGCAGCGCGGCGGCTCCCATCAGGACCCCGATCGTGACCAGAACCGAGCGCCCGTCTCCCTCGGCCACACCGTCGACCACCCGGCCGAGCAGGAGCACCGGCAGCACCTGGAGCGCCGCTCCGGCCACCGTGGTGAGCACGGTGGCGGCCGTGAGCCACGGGACCTCGCGGCAGCGCGCTGCCACCCATCGGGTGGACTCGCCTCCGGCCGCCGTGCGCAGGACGGCCGGGGCGACGCGTGTGTCGGTGCTGCTCACTCAGGAACCGCGTCCGGCCGGCGACGGACTCGGTCGGCAGGCCTCACTGGTCGACCGACTTGACGAGCTCGTCGATCGCGTACGGCAGGGAGAGCAGGGTGCCCTGGGACATGGCCGCCCCGACCGCCGGGCCCTCGCTGTCCAGCAGGTAGGAGACCTTCCCCTCCTTGGCCGCGGACAGGTTGGCGAAGAGCTCGAATTTCTTCAGCGCTTCCTGATCCGCCTTGTCGTTGATCACGAAGATGCGGTCGACGTCGACCAGGTCGATGCGCTCGGGGGACAGCTTGGTGTAGAACTTGCCGTCCGCGATCTCGTCGATCTTCGTCGCGCCCTTGAAGCCGATGCCCGTGATCAGCCGTCCGCGTACGTCGGTGGTGGTGAACGGTGCGACCGAGTTCTCGTACCAGGAGAGCGCGACGGCCGTCCGGTCCGCGAACTCCGGGTGCGCCTCAGCGGCCGCGTCGAGCTTGTCCTGTACGCCCTTCACCAGCGCGGCGCCCTCGTCCTCCTTGCCGAGCGCCTTGGCGATGTGGGCCGCGTTGTCCTGCCACGGCGCGCTGAACGGCTCCTTCTCGCCCTTGGTGCGGCCCACCGTGGGGGCGATCTTCGAGAGCTTGTCGTAGGCGGCCTGGTCGATCTCGGAGTAGACCGCGATGATCAGGTCCGGCCGCAGGGAGGCGATCTTCTCGTAGTTGGGGCCCGAGTCGCCGTTGCTCATCACGACCTCGGGGCGGGTGCCGCCCCACTTGTCCTTCACCCAGGGCCACTGGGTGTTGATGTCGGGCGACGTTCCGGCCGGGTTCGGGTACTGGTCGACCATGCCGACCGGCTTGATGCCCAGCGCGAGGATGGCCTGGTCGTCGGTGTAGCCGACGGAGACGACCCGTTCGGGATCCTTGGAGACCTCCGTGGAACCGAACGCGTGCTCCACCGTCACCGGGAACGCGCCGCCGCCGGCGGCGGCCGGGGCCTTGTCGCCCGTGTCGTCCGCCGAGTCGGACCCGCAACCCGCGAGGAGGCCGGCGCCGAGGGCGACGGCGGAGAGAGTCGCCGCCAACCGCCGCCGTGGCTTCAGATACGTCGATCTGTGGAAAAGCATCCGGAATCCCCTGCTTTCGCGCTGTCCGTTGAACCCCGTCGGAGGGCAGCCAGACCCCGTCCGTACGCAGTGAGGTTAGCCTAGCCTAATGTTAGCTATTGCCTTTATCGGCAAATCAGTTACGCCGCACATGAGTACGCCCGACAGGCACGATGAGCGGACGGTCACCCACCGGGTCGTCGATCACCTCGGCCCGCAGCCCGAACGCCTCGTGCAGCAGTTCGGCCGTGATCACGTCGCGTGGATGCCCCTGCGCCAGGATCGACCCCGCGCGCATGACGACGAGGTGGTCGCTGTATCGGGTGGCCAGATTGAGGTCGTGCAGCACCATGACCACGGTGCGGCCCGACTCGTGCAGGTCGTCCACCAGATCGAGCACATCGATCGCGTGGGCGAGGTCCAGATACGTGGTGGGCTCGTCCAGCAGCAGCAGGTCGGTCCCCTGAGCCAGCGTCATCGATATCCAGACACGCTGGCGCTGCCCGCCCGACAGCGAGTCGACCGGACGGCCGGCCAGCTCGGACACCCCGGTCATGGCCAGCGCGCGCTCCACGACGGAGGCGTCGTCCGAGGACCACTGCCGAAGCCAGCTCTGGTGCGGATGGCGCCCTCTGGCCACCAGGTCGGCCACCGTCAGCCCTTCCGGTGCGACCGGGGCCTGCGGCAGAAGACCGAGCTTCTTCGCCACGTCCCTGGTCCTGAGCCCGGCGATGTCCTCACCGTCCAGCACGACCGCCCCCGCGGCCGGCTTCAGTAGCCGCGACAACGTGCGCAACAGGGTCGACTTCCCGCAGCCGTTGGGCCCGATGATCGTGGTGATCAGTCCTGGCGGGACCGCCACGTCGAGATCGTCGATGACGGTCCGGCTGCCGTAACCGACCGTGATACCCCTGGCTGCCAGCCGCGCGACATCCTCGGCCGCTGCATCGGTCCGCCTGATGTGTTGAGCGCCCACAGGTTCCCCCGTTGTCCCGTTCCGTACGGTCTTGTTCGTCATCTATCTGCGGTTCGCCCGCACCAGCAGGTACACGAGGAAGGGGCCGCCGATCGCGGCGGTGACCACGCCTACCGGAAGAGTGATCGGCAGCGCGGAGCGAGCGGTCAGATCCGCGCCGATCAGCAGCAACGCGCCCACGAGGCCGGAGGCCACCAGGGGCGGCGTCGGGCACCTGGCCAAGCGCATCGCGACCTGCGGCGCCACCAGCGCCACGAACGGAACCGGGCCCGCCGCGCTCACCGCCGCGGCAGCCAGGAGTACCGCACACAACAACAGGACAGCACGCACCCTGGAGAAGCGGACGCCGAGCCCCGCGGCGACCTCGTCGCCGAGATGCATGGGCTTGAACTGGAACGCGACACCGGCCACGACCGCCATGAGGACGAGCGTGCACCAGAACACCACGCGTACCTCGTCCCACGACCTGTTGTCCAGGGAGCCGACCAGCCACGCCTGCGACTTGGCCACGTCCCTGATGTCGGCCGTGGTCAGGAGCCAAGTGGTGACGGCCTCCATCACGGCGGTCACCGAGATGCCGATCAAAATGAGCCGGAAGCCGTCGATCCCGCGCCGCCACGCGAGGAAGTACACCAGCAGACCCGTGCCGAGGCCGCCCGCAAGCGCCGCCGCGGAAAGCCCCACGGTGCTGACGACCGCAGCGGCGGTCCCGCCCGACGCCGTCACCAGGAAGACCGCGACGGCACTTGCGCCTCCGGTGATCCCCAGAATGTCCGGGCTGGCCAGCGGATTGCGGGCGATGGACTGCGTGATCGCCCCGGACACCCCCAGAGCGATTCCCACGAGAAGCCCGGCCAGAGCACGCGGCATCCGCAGATCCATGATCACGAACTCGTCGACCTGCTCGCCCCTGCCCACAATCGTGGCGATCACACGGGACAGGCCGATGGGGAAGTCCCCGACCCCGATGGACAGACAGAACACCAGGAAGGTGGCTGCCGCCAGCAGCAGCGTCACGCATATGATCCAGGGCCGCCAGACGAACGACACCTGGCCGAAGCGCACGCCGGGCGCCACCGGCCTCTTCACCCCTGTCGTCCCGTTCATGCGCTCCTGAACTTTCCTCGCCATACAAGAGCCGCGAAGAACGGGGCACCGAGCAGGGCGACGACGACACCCGCGTCCAGCTCGCCCGGCCGCACCACCACACGCCCCACGATGTCGCAGACCAGAAGGACGGCGGCACCGAGGAGACCCGCGTACGGCACGAGCCAGCGGTAATCCGGCCCGGTCAGGTACCGGGCCACGTGGGCCACCATCAGCCCGAGGAACGCGATGGGGCCGCATGCCGCCGTCGCCGCCCCCGCGAGCAGGGTGATGGCGACGATGCCGACGGTCCGGCTCAGCGCGATGTTCACGCCCAGTCCCCGCGCCACGTCGTCCCCCAGATTGAGCAGGTTGAGGGAGGGCAGCGTAGTCAGCGCCAGCACCACCCCGGCCGCGACGAACGCGGTCACCGGCCCGATGACGTCGAAACCGACACCGGCGACCGACCCCGCGTTCCAGAACCGCAGCGCGTTCAGCGACTTCAGGTCCGACAGTGCGACCGCCGTGGTCATCGCCGCGAGGAACACCGTGACTCCCTGGCCGGCCAGTGCGAGGGTCAGCGGGTTACCGGCCCCCCGGCCGATACTCGACAGCCCGAACACGACGACACCCGCGACCGCCGCACCCAGGAAGGCGAACCAGACGTACTGGACCGGGTCGGCGAAGCCGAACAGAGCGATCACGGTCACCACGGCGAACGAGGCGCCGGAGTTCACGCCCAGCAGCCCCGTGTCCGCGATCGGGTTGCGTGTGTACCCCTGGATCAGGGCCCCGCCGATCCCCAGGGCGACGCCCGCGACGATCGCGAGCACCGTCCGGGGCACTCGCACCGTCCGCACGATGAGCCTGATCTCGGTGAGACGCTGATCGCTGTCCGGCGCGGCGAACAGCCCGTGCCACACCTCCGCCGGGCTCAACGCGCGCGCACCGACCGCCAGCGACACGACTGACCCGATCACGAGAACCGCCACCAGCACGCCCAGGCCCAGACCCCGTCTCCGCCGTGCTTCCGTCGTGCCCCTGGGCGCGGGACGCTCCACTGCAGTCGTGCTCATGTCGACGTACGATATCCCCTTGATCTACGGCTGACGCGTGGGTGGTTGGGCTCCTGCGCCTCGGGGGTGGCGTGCCTGCGGTATCACGGGCCGACCGCACCGCCTGTCCTCTCCGGAACCGGCCCGGCCTCGTCCGAGGCGGACTTGACGCCCTGGTCGAGCAGCGAGTCCAGGATCGGCGGGGCTGTACCCCGTCGCGAACACCACGACGTCGGCGTCCAGGACGGTCTCCTCACCGGCGGCGAGCCGGGACACGTCGAGGAAGCGCAGCCGCTCGGTGCCGAGGACCTTCTTCTGGCACATCTGCCGGTACAAGGACACCGGCATGGGCTCGTCGATCAGCATCCCGCGGTGCCAGCCGAAGCACGGCTGTCGTTCGAAGAAGTGAGCCGTGACCGGCTTCTGCGCGCCGGGGCCTTCGGCGTACTCACTGAGCGCTGTCGCCATGGCCACGTTGGACGGTCCGAAGCCGATGCCGATGAGGTCGTGGACCGGTGGCGCGTCGCCAGGCGGAACCTGTGACATGTCACTCCCAATCATGCGGGGATGCCGCCTGAAGGCGCGGGGAGCCAGAACTCGGGCGCGCCGACGGAGTCATTCGTTATGGCTTAGGTGAGCCTAAGCTCATACCCTGCAGCTGTCGATAGGGAACAGCAAGGACGACCGGACATCCAGATGCGGCAACAAGGCCGCCGCTAGGCCCTGTTGCGCAGTAAGGTAAGCCTCGCTTCACTGAGAACAGGTCAGTCCATGCGTCAAGGGGGAACCCATGCGGGTCGTCATGTTCGGGTACCAGACCTGGGGGCACCGCACCCTGCAAGCCCTCCTGGACTCCGAGCACGACGTGGTACTGGTCGTGACGCACCCCAAGAGCGAGCACGCGTACGAGAAGGTCTGGAGCGACTCCGTCGCCGACCTCGCGGAAGCCCGGGGCGTTCCCGTACTGATCCGCAACCGGCCCGACGACGACGAGCTGCTCACCCGCCTCAAGGAGGCGGATCCGGACATCATCGTGGCCAACAACTGGCGCACGTGGATCCCCCCGCACGTCTTCAGCCTCCCCCGCCACGGCACGCTGAACATCCACGACTCACTGCTGCCGAAGTACGCCGGTTTCTCCCCGCTGATCTGGGCCTTGATCAACGGGGAGTCCGAAGTAAGCGTCACCGCGCACATGATGGACGATGAACTCGACGCCGGCGACATCGTCCGGCAGGAGGCCGTCCCGGTCGGCCCTACCGACACCGCCACCGACCTCTTCCACAGGACCGTCGAGCTCATCGGCCCGGTCACCATCGGCGCACTCGGTCTCATCGCGGCGGGGCAGACGGAGTTCACCCGGCAGGACCGCTCCCGGGCGACCTTCTTCCACAAACGGTCCGTCGAGGACATTCGCATGGACTGGACCTGGCCCGCGGAGGACCTCGAACGCCTGGTCCGCGCACAGTCCGAGCCATACCCCAGCGCCTTCACCTACCACCGGGGCAAACGCGTCGAGGTCCTCGCCGCCGTGGTGTCCGAGGGCCGCTACGGCGGAACACCCGGGCGCGTCTTCTACCGTGAGGGCGACGGCGTGGTGATCGTCGCCGGAGCCGATGCCCGCACCGGTCGCAACCCTGGCCTGGCCATCACCCGGGTGCGCACCGAAGACGGCCGGGAATTGCCCGCGACGGAGTACTTCACCGCCATGGGCGGCTATCTGACCAGCCGTCCCTGAGACACCGTCCGCACTCCTCAGGAGGGCTTGAATTCGGCTGCCCGAGGGGGCCACGCTCTCCGCCGGAGCCTTCTGCACCGCCGCCCGGCTCGCGTGCTCGATGTCGAGCGCGCGGCGGAGGTGGGCGGATCATATCGGTCACACCCGGCGAGCGTCCTTGATCCGGGTGTTCCTTCCGCGAGTGCCACAGCTGCCCGCTCCTCCTCGGTGGAGAGAGGGCCTCCCGCCACATGACCACGGCGTGCACGGCCGTCCGCAAGCGCAGCCGCTCGGTGCGGGCGGTGCTCGTCAACGGCCCCCGGGAATCGCGTCGTGGCGCACGGGCGGCCTCCCGCTGTCCCTCATCGCCCGTCCAACCTCGTCGACGGCCGGATCGCCGGCGTCCTGGCCGTGACCGACCCGGCCAGGCTCGCGGGGGCGGCTCTGCCGGATCCGGGGTGAGTCCTCATAGCGGAGGACCCCCGTCCATGCATCCATAAGGGCAGGCTAACCTAATATCCATGAGAGCTGGTGAAAGCACTTCCCCTGCTGTGGATACCCCCGTGGCCACCGCTGTGCCGCGCTCGCGTGGCCACGGGCTGTCCGCCACGGGGGTGACCGTGGCGTACGGCCAGGTCGACGTCGTGCACGACGCGGCCATCAGCCTTCGGCCCGCCGAAGTGACCGCCCTCGTGGGCCCCAACGGCAGCGGCAAGTCGACGCTGTTGCGCACGCTCGCCCGGCTTCAGACCGCGCGCACCGGCTCGCTGACGGTCGACATGGGAACGGACGACGCCACGGACGGCTTCGCGCTCAACGCCCGCGACTTCGCGCGTCGCGTCGCGCTCCTGACACAGTCCCGGTCGACGCCGGGCGGACTCACCGTCCGGGACGTGGTCGACTTCGGCCGCTACCCCTACCGGGGCCGCTGGGGCCGTCCCGACCCTCGCGGTACCGCCGCGGTGGACCGGGCGCTCGGACTCACCGGTGTGGCGGAACTGGCCGGGCGGGGCGTCGAACAACTCTCCGGCGGGCAGCTCCAGCGCGTGTGGCTCGCGAGCTGTCTCGCGCAGGAGACAGGCGTCCTGCTCCTGGACGAGCCCACCACCTATCTCGACCTCCGCTATCAGGTCGAGCTCCTCGACCTGATACGCGACCTCGCCGACGACCACGGCATCGCCGTGGGTGTCGTCCTCCACGATCTCGACCAGGCCGCGGCCGTCGCCGACCGCGTCGCCCTGCTGCACGCGGGGCGCATCGTCGCCGACGGTGCGCCCGAGGCCGTGTTCGCTTCGGAACTTCTGTCGGACGTCTACGGCATTCGTATCGACGTGGACGCCGATCCTTCGACCGGCCGGCTGCGCACCCGCGCGATGGGCCGCCACCACTCCAGATCCGAAAGGATCAGCACCTCCCCATGAGACGCCACTTCCTCGCCTCGGCCACCGTCGCCGTCGCCGCTCTCTCCCTGGCCGCCTGCGGAACCACGGAGCCCTCCTCCGACGATGCCGCGGCCTCGGGCAAGCCCGCCGGAAAGATCACCCTCACCGACGCCAAGGGCACGAAGGTGACCCTCGACGGCCCCGCCACGAAGGTCGTCGCCACCGAGTGGAACGTGGTCGAGGACCTGGTCGCCCTCGGAGTCGCCCCCGTGGGCGTCGCGGACGTGAAGGGTTACGCCGCGTGGAACACCGCGGCTCCGCTCACCGGCGCCCCCAAGGACATCGGCACCCGCGGCGAGCCGAGCATCGACACCGTGGCGGCGCTCGCGCCCGATCTCGTGGTCGCCACCAGCGACCTCTCGCCGGCGGTGGTGAAGCAGCTCCGCAAGGTGGCACCCGTTCTGGAGATCAGTTCCGCCGACGCCGCCGACCAGATCGGCACGATGACGGGAGGCCTCGACCTCATCGCGAAGGCCACCGGCAAGGAGGCCCAGGCGGACACCGTCAAGAAGGAGTTCGAAGCAAGCCTCGCCGAAGGCAAGAAGGCTCTCGCGGACGCCGGTCTCGGCGGCGCCGAGATCGCCTCCGCCGACGGCTACGTCGCATCGAACCAGGTCTCCATCCGCGCCTTCACCGGCGGATCCCTCCTCGGCGCCGTCAACGAGCGGCTGGGTCTGAAGAACGCCTGGACCGTGCAAGGTGACAAGAGCTACGGCCTCGCCACCACCGACGTCGAAGGGCTCACCGGCCTCGGCGACGTCCAGTTCTCGTACGTCGCGAACGACGTCGACGGCGACGCGTTCACCGGCCCCCTCGCGAAGAACGCCGTGTGGAAGTCGTTGCCCTTCGTGAAGGACGGCAACGTGCACCGGCTGCCCGACGGCGTCTGGATGTTCGGCGGCCCCCGCTCGATGGAGGCGTACGCCGACTCCCTCGTCGACGCGCTGACGAAGTAGCACACCGTGGCCGTCATCGAGAAGACCGCGGTCGGCCGTGACCGCACCGCCGCGGCCACGACGGGCGCGGTCGCCGTGCCGGCCGCGCTCGTGCTGCTGGTCACGGCCCTCGCCGCCGTCGACATCACTCAGGGCACCGCCGACGTCGGAGCGTCGGAAGTCTGGAACGCGCTCACCGGGAACGCCGGGGCGGGGGACTCCTCCGTCGTCATCGCGTCCCGGCTGCCGAGAATGGTCGCCGCCGTTCTCGTCGGGCTGGCCCTCGGCATGGCCGGCGCCGCGCTCCAGGCGGTCAGCCGGAACGTGCTCGCCTCACCGGACACCCTCGCCGTCAACGCCGGCTCCTACCTGGCGCTCGGCGTACTCGCCGTCACCGGCACCACCCTCCCGCTCCTCGCCTCGTCCGGCGCGGCCTTCGTCGGCGGCCTCGCCGCCGCGGCGCTCGTGCTCGGGGTGTCCGGGCTCGGCAAGGGCAGTGTCCGACTGGTCCTCGCCGGCAGCGCCCTCATGCTCGGACTCAACGCGGTGACCGGGGCACTGCTTCTGCTGTTCCCCCAACAGACCGAGGGCCTCTACCAGTGGAACCAGGGAAGCGTAGGACAGAACGGATTCGACGGCGTCCGCCAGATGGCCCCGGTCATCGCCGTCGGCCTCGCCGGGCTGCTGCTCGTCGCCCGGCGGGTCGATGCCCTGGCCCTGGGTGACGACGCCGCCCGGGGGCTGGGCGTACCCGTCCGTGGGACCCGTATCACCGCCGTCGTGCTCGCCACCCTGCTCTCAGCGGCGGCCGTCACGGTCGCCGGACCGATCGGTTTCGTCGGCCTCTGTGCGCCCGCGCTCGTCCGGCCTCTGGCCCGTCGGTTCCGGGGGCTCGTCCGCTCGCGGGTGAGCCTGCCCGTGTCAGGACTCGTGGGAGCCGCGCTCGTTCTCGGCTCGGATGTGCTGCTGCGTGCGGTAGTGCCCGCCGACACCGCCGTGGAGGTGCCGACCGGTGTCGTCACGACCGTCGTCGGTGGGGTGTTCCTCGTCGTGATGGCGCTCCGCACCCGTGACACGGCCTCAGCGGACGCGCCGGACCGACTGAGGATTCCTGGACGGACGGCATTCCTCGTCACCGTGGTCACGCTGGCCCTCGTCCTCCTGGGCCTGCTGTGCGCGGCGGTACTCCTCGGCGACGCGAAGCTCCTGCTCGGTGACGTCGTGAACTGGGCGCACGGCAGGGCCGGCCGGGTCGTCACGTTCGTCCTCGACACCCGGGTGCCCCGGGTGTCCGCGGCGCTCCTCGCGGGTGCCGCGCTCGCCCTGTCCGGCACCCTGGTGCAGGCCGTGACCCGCAACCCGCTCGCGGAACCGGGTGTCCTGGGAGTCTCCGGGGGCGCCGGTCTCGGCGCCGTCCTGCTGGTCACCACCGCGCAGTCCGCCGGGTCGTGGGAGGTCGCGGCAGCGGCGTTCGGCGGGGCGGCCGTCACGGCGGCGATCGTCTTCGGGCTGGCCGCCCGGGGCGGTTTCCGGCAGAACCGGCTGGTCCTTCTCGGGATGGGGGTGTCCTCCGCCGCGGCGGCGCTGATCAGCCTGGTCATCGTGCTCAGCGACCCCTTCGACACGACGAAGGCCCTCACCTGGCTGTCCGGGTCGACGTACGGGCGCACCATGCCCGATTCGCTGCCCGTGGCCCTCGCGCTCGCCGTCGGCACCGTGGTGGCGGTGGTCTGCCGACGGGAACTGGACCTCGTCGCACTCGACGAGGACACCCCGAGGCTCCTCGGCCTCGGTCTCCCCCGGGCACGTCTCGGCTTCCTCGTGGTGGCCGTCCTGCTCAGCGCCACCGCCGTGGCTGCCGCGGGCACGATCGGCTTCGTCGGACTGGTCGCCCCTCACGCGGCACGCGCCCTGGTCGGCCGGCGTCATGTGCGGGTGGTCCCGGTCGCCCTCCTGCTCGGGGCCGTCCTGGTCTGCCTCGCGGATCTGGCGGGGCGCACGGTGATCGCCCCGGCCCAGCTCGGCGCCGGTCTGACGACGGCCGTCATCGGTGCGCCGTACTTCGTGTACCTGCTGGTCCGCACGCGGCGCTGACGCACCGGCGGGGCGGGCTCCGGTCGACAGGCCGGGGCCGCCCCGCTCGCCGCCGTCGCAGTAGCACGTGCGGAAGGCCCGGTTCGCCGCGCACATCAGTAACACGTGTGACACACCTGCCTGTTGAAGCCTGCGCGGAGTGATCATAGACTCCTTCGCCGTCGGCTCCAGTTCGCGTCCGCGTCCGCGACTGTGATCCAGCTCCGCGGATGCGCGCGACCACCGTCGCGCCCCTCACGGCGGGCGGGGGCCGCTGCTCGGCCTGCACACTGCGAAACCCCGTATCGACCCAGCCGGGAGAAGCATGTGAGAGCACGTCGCACGGCCAGATGGGCCGTCTCAGCACTCGTCACCACCCTCGCGGCGACCGGTGTCCTGGCCGGCCCCGCTGCCGCCTCCGGGCCCGCTGCGGCGCAGGACCGCCCCGGATCGGTCGCCACCGCGACCACCCCTGTCGCCCACGAGGAGAACGACCGCGTCCCGGAGGGCTCCCTCTGGACGCAGCACTACTTCCCGTCATCGGACCGCTCCGGCACCGAACTGCACGCCGACGTGCTGTTGCCCGAGGGGCTGCCGAAGAAGGCGAAGGTGCCCGTCATCCTGTCGGTCGGCCCGTACTTCGGGCACTCCGGACAGTCGGGCGCAGAGGGCTGGACGCACACCGGCCCCTCCGCCCGCTTTCAGGACTTCATCGAGGGCACCGACCTGTTCGAGCAAGGCTACGCCTTCGTCATGGTGGATCTGCGTGGCTTCGGCGGCTCGACCGGCTGCCTCGACTGGGGCGGCCCCGGCGAGCAGGCGGACGTGAAGGCGGCCATCGACTGGGCCTCGAAACAGCCCTGGTCCACTGGCTCGGTGGGCCTGTACGGCAAGTCCTACGACGCCCTGACGGGCCTCATCGGCAACAACCTCGGCGGGCGCGCGCTCAAGGCCGTCGTCGCCCAGGAGCCCGTCTGGGACATGTACCAGTACATCTACTCGAACGGCGTGCCCCGTCCGAACGTCACCGGCACCGCCAATGCCTACAACTCCATCGCCACGCTGGACCAACTGCCGGACGACGACCCGCGCTACCTGGCCAACTCCCGTTACGAGGAGAGCCACCCGGAGTGCCTGACGCAGAACGCGGCAGGGTACCGGATCACCGACCAGGACGACGGGTTCTGGACCTCCCGCGACCTCGCGAAGGCGGCCAAGGGCACCGACACCCCGCTCTTCGTGACCCAGGGCTTCATCGAGAACAACACCAAGCCCGAGGAGATGCAGGAGTACCTGGACAACCACAGGGGCCCGGAGCGCGGCTGGGTCGGCCAGTGGGAACACGTACGCGGCGGGGACCGCACCAGCGACGGACGCCTGTCGATGGGGCGTGAAGGCTGGTACGACGAAACCCTCTCCTTCTACGACCAGTACCTCAAGGGCGTCAGGCCGGCGGCCCGCTACCCGGCCTACTCCGTCGAGGACTCCACCGGCAAGTGGCGGGCCCAGAAGGCGTGGCCGGTCGTGGACCGTCCCGTCGTTCTCCCTCTCGGCGGCGGGGCATACGTGGACGACGGCGGCCTGTCCACACTCGCCGCCCTGACCACGTCGGGTCTGCCGGTGCTTCGAGAACCCGTGAGGCCCTCCGGTGAATGGGACTTGGAGAACGCCCCCGCGACCGACCTGGCAGCGCCGAAGGGCCTGGCCGAGGGACAAGCCCTCCTCCAGAAGACCGGGGCGGTCACATCGAGCTTCTTCGTGTGGTCCAGAGCGCTCAAGGAGTCCGTGCGGGTAACCGGGACACCGCAGATCTCCCTGACCGCCGAGGGAGAGGGGAACGTCATGCTCAAGCTGTACGACATCGCCCCGGACGGTACCGCCGTCATGTTCGACGAGCAGGTCTCGCTGCTGACCACGGGCAGACTGACCGTCGATCTCAAGGCGACCGACTGGACCCTGGCGGCCGGGCACGTCCTGGCCGTGGAGATCGGGTCCATCCAGACGGGCTCGTGGCGCGACACGCCTTCCGGCGAAACGATCGAGGTCAAAAAGGCTCGGCTCTCACTGGCCCTGGACGACCCGTCCGACGACATCGCCACCGGAGGCGCCCGCTCGCCGTATCTGGACACCTACCTGCGTCAGTACACGGTGGACCTGCCGGCCGGCCCCGCCACGTTCACGGTGCCACCTGGCGGCCGCCTCTGACTCCTGGGCCGGCGGCCGACGCCGGCCCCTTCCACCACCGGAACGAGCAAGGAGGCGTTACGACGCGGGGCCGGCGCCACTCGGCGCGGGGAGGGTTTCCGGCTCCTGCTGCGACTCGCTGAGTTGCTCCCGCAGATAGTTCCAGACCACCGCGATCAGAGCGGCGGCAGGCACGGCGAGGAGGCTGCCCACGATGCCCGCCAGGCTGCCGCCCAACGTCACCGCCAGCAGGATCACCGCGGCATGCAGTCCGAGCCCGCGGCTCTGGATCATGGGCTGGAACACGTTGCCCTCGAGCTGCTGCACCGCGACGATGATCGCCAGGACGATCAGCGCGTCGGTCGGTCCGTTCGACACGAGGGCGATGAGCACCGCCACGAAGCCGGCGAACAGGGCGCCCACGATCGGTACGAACGCGGACACGAAGGTCAGCACCGCCAGAGGGAGCACCAGCGGCACGCCCACGATCCACAGGCCGAGGCCGATGAGGACGGCATCGAGGAAGCCGACATAAGCCTGGGAACGCACGAACCCGCCCAGGGTCTCCCAACCGCGCGAAGCCACAGCCGGAACATCGGTGGCGAACCGTCCGGGCAGCTGACGTGCGAGCCACGGCAGGAACTTGGGGCCGTCCTTGAGCATGAAGAACATCAGGAAGACCGCCAGGACGGCGGTGACCACACCGTTGACCACCGTGCTCACACCGGTGACAACCGTCGTCACCATGCTGCCGATACTGTCCTGGATGCGGGCGGTCGCCGAGTCGAACGCGCTGGTGATCTGGTCGTCACCGATGTTGAGCGGCGGCCCGGAGGCCCACTCACGCACTTGTTGGATGCCTTCGACCACACCGTCGGTCAGCTCTCCGGACTGGGAGGCGACCGGCACCGCGATCAGCGCCACGACTCCTCCTGCGACCAGGAGGAAGAGCACCGTCACCACCGAGGCCGCGAGCGCCGGCGGCAACCCGCGTCGGCGCAGGAAGCGCGTCACCGGCCAGGTCAGAGTGGTGAGCAACAAGCCGACTATGAGCGGCCAGACCACCGGCCACATGCGCCCCAGCACCCACACCGCCACTGCGGTCATGACAAGGACCAGGAGCAATTCGCCCGATACCCGCGCCGAAACGCGAAGGGCGGCGCGGGTTTTGGTGGAACTCAGCGTGACAGACATGGAGTCACCCTATGGGGCACCGGTGCCGGACTCTGCAAGCGGCAGTCATCGGCTGCCGGCCCGAGCAGCGCTGCCGCAGGCCGCCGTGATCGATCGGACGACGCTCAGTTCCTGCGAGGACGCGGACTCCGGTCTGCCGCCGATACCGCGAGGAGGAGGCCTCCCCGATGGCGGACACCCGGCCTGAACGACCAAGGCGCGGCCGCCGTAAGGGGTTTCCAGGGTTTCGCGGATTCGGTTCAGTGGCTGCCTGTGAGTTCGCCGCTGAGCCTCTCGTGGATCTGGGCGCTCCGCTGGTTCAGCCCGATGATCTCCAAGGTCTTGCCGCGCTGGGCGTACTTGGTCTCGATGGCGTCGAGGGCGGCCACGGAGGAAGCGTCCCAGATGTGGGCGCCAGACAGGTCGATGACGACCTTGTCCGGGTCGTCGGCGTAGTTGAACCGGCCGACGAGATCGTTGGAGGAGGCGAAGAACAGTTCGCCGGTCACGGAGTACACGACGCTGGTGCCGTCGGGGTCGACGACGACGGTGACGCGAGCGAGGTGGGCGACACGCTTGGCGAAGATCACCATCGCGGTGACCGAGCCGACGACGACGCCGATGGCGAGGTTGTCGGTGGCGACCACCACGACCACGGTGATGACCATGACTGCGATCTCACCGGCGGGCATCCGCTTGAGGGTCTTCGGCGCGATGGAGTGCCAGTCGAACGTCGCGAACGACACCATCACCATCACGGCCACCAGGGCTGCCATCGGGATGTCGGAGACGACCGGGCCGAAGACGATGCACAGCACCATCAGGAAGACTCCGGCGAGGAAGGTGGACAGCCGGGTACGGGCACCGGAGACCTTCACGTTGATCATCGTCTGGCCGATCATTGCGCAGCCGCCCATCCCGCCGAAGAAGCCGGTGACGATGTTGGCGATGCCCTGGCCGATCGACTCGCGGGTCTTGGAGGAGTGGGTGTCGGTGATGTCGTCGACCAGCTTCGCGGTCATGAGTGACTCCATCAGACCGACCAGCGCCATCGCGAGCGCGTACGGGGCGACGGTGGTCAGCGTGTCCATCGTGAACGGCACATCCGGCAGGCCGGGCCCCGGGAGGGAGGAGGGCAGTTCACCCTTGTCGCCCACGGTCGGCACGGCGATGCCGGCCGCGACCGTGATCACGGTGAGGATGACGATGGAGACCAGCGGGGCCGGGATCACCTTGGTGACCTTCGGGAAGAACACCATCAACGCGAGCCCGCCGATGATGAGCGGGTACACGGCCCAGGGCACGTCGTACATCTCGGGCACCTGGGCCATGAAGACCAGGATCGCCAGCGCGTTGACGAAGCCGACCATCACCGAGCGCGGGACGAACCGCATCAGTTTCGCCACCCCGAGCGCGCCGAGGGCGATCTGCATGATCCCGGCCAGAATGACGGCGGCGATCAGGTACCCCAGGCCGTACTCACGGTTCAGCGGGGCGATGACGAGGGCGACGGCGCCGGTGGCGGCGGAGATCATCGCCCGCCGTCCGCCGACGACCGAGATGACCACGGCCATGGTGAACGAGGCGAACAGACCGACCGCCGGGTCGACCCCGGCGATGATCGAGAACGAGATGGCCTCGGGGATCAGGGCCAGGCCGACGACCAGGCCGGCCAAAATCTCGGTGCGCCAGACCTTCGGGTTGCTCAGCCAGTCCGGGCGCAGTCCGCGCAGCCGCGCAGCGGGAGTCACTACGGAAGAAGACAAGGAAGCTGAAACCTGTCGTACTCGGGCACAGCCCGCCGGCAGACCAGGGCGTGCGGAAGAGCGCACAGGGACCGGGCCGGCACCTGGCGGACGACCCGCGTGGCGGGCCTGAAGTCGAGAGAGAGGACACAAGGGCCTGGCGCGGGCACACCGCCGGGCGGCTCAGGTCCGGGGACGAAGGTTCACGGCGGGCTGGCGGCGGCGATCGGCGTCATGGGCTCGCGCACGCTCGTTCTCCTGCAAGGATCGGATCTTCGCCGGGGGCGCCATCGGCCCCGGAACGGCACCGGCGGGGCAGTCGGGCCGCCCTCACCATCCACATACTCTACCCTAACGTTAGGGTGGAGTTCGGTGGGTCCGGAACGCGGCCCACCGCGACGAGAAGGGCCAGGACCACGGGCGTGGACGACAAGCACATGCAGATCGGCGAAGTCGCCGCGCGGACCGGAGTGTCCCTGCGCACCATCCGCCACTACGAGGAGACAGGCCTGGTCATCCCCTCGGCACGCTCCCAAGGTGGGTTCCGCCTCTACACTGAGACCGACGTCGCCCGGCTCATGGTCATCCGCCGCATGAAGCCTCTCGGCTTCACCCTGGAACAGATGCGCGACCTGTTGGACGCCACCGATCGTCTCGACGCCGGAGACACGGTCGACGCCGGCGAGCGAGAGGCCCTGGTGGCACGCGTACGCGTCTACGAGCAGGCCGCTGCCGAGCAGGTGGAAAAGCTGCGTGTGCAGCTGGCCCGAGCCGAGGAGTTCGCCGCGGCCTTGGGTGCCCGCCTGGAATCGAACGGGACCACGATTCAGTCCTGACGGCGGTCTACGACGGGTTCTGTGGACGGGGCAGGCGCTGCAGTCACAGCCGGGACGGTAGCCGCACGCGTCGCTCGCCGAGGTGCCGACCGAAGGCACCACCGCCGCTGGGGTCACGCGGCACCCTTGCCCCGCCAGGCTTCACGGCCTTCCTTGACGGCGACGATGACGAGACCGGTGACGGACCGTTCGGCCCTCCGGTGCCGGCCGCTGCACGGACGGCACCGATACCGGTATAGGCGGCGAAAGCGCGGTGGAGGGGGCGCTCACCGAGGACCGCAGAGCGCTCGGGGAATGGTGCGAAATCTTCGGCGCCGGCACCGCAGGCCGTCCGGCCGCGTCGTTCGGCGCCGCGCCCCCTGGCGGTCACGTCGCGCGGTCGGCGACGGCGCGACGGATGCCGTAGACGGCGGCGCCGACGGCCAGCACCGCGGCCCCGGAGGTGACCGCGGAGGACGGCAGGGCGAAGGCCAGGACCAGACAGCCGGTCAGCCCGATGGCGGGGACGAGGCGGTTGGGGCGCCCCTCGGCCGGGGTGAGCGTCCATGCGGAGGCATGGGCAATGGCGTAGTAGGCGAGTACGCCGAAGGAGGAGAAGCCGATCGCCCCGCGCACGTCAACCGTCGCGGCGAGGACCGCCACCACGACACCGACCACCAGCTCGGCCCGGTGCGGCACCTTGTAGCGGGGGTGAACGGCAGCCAGGACGTGCGGCAGGTGCCGGTCCCGGGCCATCGCCAGCGTCGTGCGGGAAACGCCGAGGATCAGCGCCAGCAGCGAGCCGAGCGCCGCGACGGCGGCCCCGACGCGCACGACCGGCGACAGCCAGCCGGAACCGGCTGCCCGCACGGCCTCCGCCAACGGTGCGGTGGCGTCCGCCAGCCGTTCGGGACCCAGCAGCAGGAGGACGGAAACGGCGACGAGGGCGTAGACGACCAGAGTGATGCCCAGCGCGATCGGGACGGCTCGGGGGATGGTGCGCGCGGGATCGCGGACCTCCTCGCCCAGAGTGGCGATGCGCGCATATCCGGCGAACGCGAAGAACAACAGGCCCGCCGCTTGCAGTACGCCGCCGAGAGTGGCGTCCGAACCGATGTCCAGCCGCGCGGGGTCCGCCCCCCCGGAGGTGAAGACGGCGACCACCACTGCGGTGAGAACGGCCAGGACCACGGCGACGGCGGCCCGGGTCAGCCGAGCCGACTTCTGCACCCCGGTGTAGTTGACCGCGGTCAACGCCACCACGGCGGCCACCGCCACCACGTGCGCCTGCCCGGGCCAGACGTACGAGCCGACCGTGAGCGCCATGGCCGCGCAGGATGCGGTCTTGCCGACCACGAACCCCCAGCCCGCCACATAGCCCCAGAAATCGCCGAGCCGCTCGCGCCCGTAGACGTATGTGCCGCCCGAGGCCGGGTAGCGGGCGGCCAGCCGGGCGGAGGAGGTCGCGTTGCAGTACGCCACCACCGCGGCGACCGCAAGGCCGAGCAGCAGCCCGGAGCCGGCGGCGTGCGCGGCCGGGGCCAGGGCCACGAAGATCCCCGCGCCGAGCATCGATCCCAGACCGATCACCACGGCGTCGGACACGCCGAGCCGCCGCTGCAACTCGTGTCGAGGCCCGGCGGGGGTCGATGGCCTGCTCATGGTTCTCTCCTCGGCGGCACGCCCAGCAGTGTCCGATAACGGCAGACGATATATGAGCCGTCCACTACGGGTTCCGCTGCTCGGACGCCGTCCGGCCAGGGCACGACGAGGGAGACGATCGTGTCCATCGGATCGGAGAGGACGGCGCACGTACGGCGAGGAGGCCGTCCTGGACGGACCGCGCGCGATGGCGGGTTTCCGTGATCACGCTCGAACGCACTGCCGGCCGCGCCAAGGGCAACAACCGAGGTCAGCGCGGCGCCGAGCTGAATGCCCGCACATCAGTAAGGTCACCCCGCCGTTCCCTGGTTTCGAGAACGGTTCCTATCGCCCGGATACGCTGTTGACGCGCTCGACGGCGGCCTTGACCAGCCCTACGAAGAGCGGATGCGGGCGGGTCGGCCGCGAGCGGAGCTCCGGGTGGGACTGGGTGGCGACCAGGTAAGGGTGGACGTCGCGCGGGTACTCGACGTACTCGACGAGCTTGTTGTCGGGCGAGGTGCCGGAGAAGACCAGGCCGGCGTTCTTCTCCAGCTCGGCGCGGTAGCCGTTGTTGACCTCGTAGCGGTGGCGGTGACGCTCCTCGACGTACGGCTGGTCGTCGTACGCCTCGCGGACGATGGAGCCCTCGGCGAGCTTGGCCGGATACAGGCCCAGCCGCATGGTGCCGCCCAGGTCGCCCGCGCCCTCGACGTACGCCAGCTGCTCCTCCATGGTCGAGATGACCGGGTGGACGGTGGCGGCGTCCAACTCGGTGGAGTTGGCGTCGGGGATACCGGCGAGGTTCCGCGCGGCCTCGATGACGATGCACTGGAGGCCGAGGCAGATACCGAGTAGCGGCACCTTGTTCTCGCGGGCGTACTGGATGGCGCCGATCTTGCCGTTCACGCCGCGGTCGCCGAAGCCGCCGGGGACCAGGACCGCGTCCACGTCGACGAGCTGTTCCTTGGCGCCGGCCGGCGTCCTGCAGTCGTCCGAGGTGACCCACTTGACCTTGACCCGCGCCTTGTTCGCGAAGCCGCCGGCCCGGATGGCCTCGGTGACCGAGAGATAGGCGTCGGGCAGGTCGGTGTACTTGCCGACCAGGGCGACCGTGACCTCGTGGGCCGGGTTGTGGACGCGGTCGAGCAGGTCGTCCCACTGCGTCCACTCCACGTCACGGAAGGGCAGGTCCAGCTTGCGTACGACGTACGCGTCCAGGCCCTCGGTGTGCAGGACCTTAGGGATGTCGTAGATCGACTTGGCGTCGATGGCGGCGACCACGGCGGCCTCGTCGACGTCGCACATCAGCGAGACCTTGCGCTTGATGGCCGCCGGGACCTCGCGGTCGGCGCGCAGCACGATGGCGTCGGGCTGGATACCGATGTTGCGGAGCGCCGCGACGGAGTGCTGGGTCGGCTTCGTCTTCAGTTCACCGGACGGGCCGATGTAGGGCAGCAGCGAGATGTGCACGACGAAGACGTTGTCCCTGCCGACTTCGTGGCGGACTTGGCGGACGGTCTCCAGGAAGGGCAGCGACTCGATGTCGCCGACCGTGCCACCGACCTCGGTGATGACGACGTCGATGTCGTCGGTCGCCATGCGGCGGATGCGGTGCTTGATCTCGTTGGTGATGTGCGGGATGACCTGGACGGTGTCACCGAGGTACTCACCGCGCCGCTCCTTGGCGATCACCGCGCTGTAGACCTGACCGGTGGTGACGTTCGCGGACCCGTCGAGGTCTACGTCGAGGAAGCGCTCGTAGTGGCCGATGTCCAGGTCGGTCTCGGCGCCGTCGTTGGTGACGAACACCTCACCGTGCTGGAAGGGATTCATCGTGCCCGGATCAACGTTCAGGTACGGGTCCAGCTTCTGCATCGTGACCCGCAGACCACGGGCCTTGAGCAGGGCACCCAGGCTGGAGGCGGTCAGGCCCTTACCGAGGGACGAGGCGACACCCCCGGTGACGAAGATGTGTTTGGTCGTCTCGGAATTCAGCTGCATGGCCAAGAGAAAGCTCCTGTGATCACGGCATGGGTGCGGGACGGTCCTGCGGTGTTATCGGGGTGCGTTGCTGAGAATTGGTCCGCGCTTGTAACTGTTGGTCACGATCTCTGTATCGACGTCGAGGATGCGGGGGAACGGTGCAAGCTCGCGAGTGAGGAAGTCGTACAGGCTGCCCTCGTTCTCGAGGCACACATCTGCCAGCAGGTTGTGCTGTCCGGTCACGGCGGCACAGCGGCGCACGCCGGGGCAGGATGCCAGGGCTTCGCCCACCGCGCCCGTCTCTCCGGGGTGGACTTTGAGCCAGATCCGGGCCTCGACGGGGTAGCCCACCAGGGCCGGTTCCACGATCGTGTGCAGGCGGAGTACTTGGCGTTCCAGCAGGGCGGATACGCGCCGTCCGGCCGTGGCGGTGGAGAAATCCAGCTGCCTGGCGAGGTCCGTCAGGCTGATGCGAGCGTCACTGATCAGGGATGCGGCCACGCGTTCATCGGTAGGCGTGAGTTCGTACCGGCCCGCGGCGGCCGGCAGGGGGTGGACCATGCTTGCCCGCAAGCGCGCTTGCTCTTCCTCGGTCAGGACGGGGGCGTACCACTGTGCTTCGGTTTTGAAGTGGCGCAGTGTGATGTGGGTGCTGAGCGTCTCGACTTCATAGAGGCCGGAAATCCCCTCCGCCGTCAGGGAGTGCAGGAGTGGCCGGGAGGGGACCAGCACCTCGCACCAGAGGTGGCCGCCTTTCCCGCTGACGGCGGCGAGGTTGAGCACGTCGCTGCGCTTCGCCAATCCGCCGGCGACGTCTTCCAGGCCGTCTCGGGGAGCTTTGAGGTGGACCTGCACCGTGCGGCCGAGCCCGCACAGTGACGGGTCGTACTCTGCCGTGGAGTGAACGACGCCCTCAGCGGTGAGCCGCTGTACCCGTCGTGCCACCGAGCGTTCATGTTCGCCCAGGATGCGTCCCATTTCCGCGACGCCTGCCCGTGGGCTGATCTGGAGGGCGGCCACGACGCGTTGATCGATCAGTTCAAGCCTGTCCGAATCTTTCTTCATGTGCGCATGATTGCAGGTTCTTCATCAAAAACAATATGGGTGTTGTCTCGATCGATCATCTGATGCACACTGTGATCCGTCACCGAAGTGACAGATGGTAAGCGCGTTGTAACCGAGCGGGCCGCCCAGGCCGAGAGGACCGAGCTTGTTAGGCGAGAGCACCTCCACAGCAGCCCAGATCCACGTCACCTCCGGCGCGTTCCGCTCGGTCATGGGGAACTTCTGTTCCGGCGTCACCGTGGTCACAGCGATGGGGCCACGGGGGCCCGTGGGGTTCACCTGCCAGGCGTTCTCATCGCTCTCCCTCGATCCGCCGCGCATCGTCCTGGGTGTCAGCCGCACTTCTGCGAGCTGGCCCGCCATCAGGGATCGCGCGCGGTTCTGCGTGAACGTGCTGGCGCAGAGTCAGCGTTCGCTCAGCGAGCGGTTCGCTCGTTCCGGCGGTGACAAGTTCAGCGACGTCGAATGGGCCGAGTCACCAGACGGATCTCCTCGTCTGGCCGGCGCTGCCGCGTGGATCGACTGCCGTCTGCACACCGAGTACGACGGCGGTGACCATCTCATGGTGGTCGGCGAAGTATGCCGGCTCGATGAGCCGGATGCCGCGGTGGAGCCCTTGTTGTTCCACCGCGGCCGCTACGCGCGGATTGCCGCCCGCTGACCCCTTACCCCGCTGCTGCTCTCGACACTGCCGTCGAGGGCCGGGGCGCACTGCCGCGCGCTTGAAGCCCGACGGCCTCAGTCCGCGCCCGTGTGAACGCCGACCCGGTAGCTGACACCGGGAATTTCGGCCACCTCTCCTCGATGACGCCCATTGCAGTGGGCGTCCGCCTTCATCGAAAGGACCAATACGCCATGACACAGACCACCACCAGGGAAACGGCACCTGCGCAGAGGGCCGGCCTGCTCACGGGACTTGATGTCTTCGTCGGCGGACCGATCCAGCACGCCATTCTGGCGAACGGCTTCGCCAACGACCTGGAGTCTGCCATCACCAAAGCGATCGGTACGGTCAAGGAACAGGGCGGCAACGTCTTCTCTGCGCACGTCGTCGAGAAGTTCGGCGCCGAGACCGCGGCCTTCACACCGGAGCAGGTTTCCGTACGCGACTTCCGCTGGATGAAGAAGTGCGACGTCTTCGTCCCCGTCCTGCCCGTGCTGGAGGACGGCATACTGCGGCGTACAGACGGCACCCACGTCGAACTCGGCTGGGCCACGGCCATGGGGCGCCCCATCGTCCTGATCACCAAGCAGCCGTTCGCCGAGTCCGCGAGCCACCTCCTCAAGGGCCTGCACCAGGTGGGCTTCGTCCAGGCCATCGACTTCGAGGAGTTCACCGAGAAGCCGGGCCTTCTCATCGACGCCGTGCTCGCCGCGACCGAACGGCAGCGCGAGGCGGTCGGCGCGAGCCACGTCGCCTAGAGAGCCCCTCTTCTCGCTGCCGCCCAACCCCGGACGGAGTCATTCAGTGCCCGACACGACCATTCTGGGCCTGCCGATCGCTACCCCTGTGATCGTCGGATCCGGACTGCTGACGGACCAGGAACGCAATATCCGCAGACTCATAGAAAGAGGAGCCGGTGCCGTAGTCACCAAGACCATCCACCCCAACCCTCCCCAGGGGCTGGACGAGCGGATACTACGGTTGCCCGTCGGCATGCTGAACAGCACCACCTACTCCAAGCGGTCGGTCAACCACTGGCTTCAGGTGCTGCGCTCGTTCGCCGATGACGGGCTTCCCGTCATCGCCTCCCTCCACGCCGACTCCCCGGCCGAGCTGGCCGCGCTGGCCAAGGACGTCGAGACGGTCGGCTGCCAGGCGCTGGAACTCGGCATCTCGTGCCTCAACGAGGAGGATGGCCTGGAGGACGACAACCCCGACCGGGTCTACGCCTACACCTCCGAAACCCGCAACAACACCAGCCTGCCGCTGTCGGTCAAGCTGGCCATCGGCGAGGGAATGCAGGACCGGGTCCGCGCCGCCATCGCCGGCGGAGCCGACGCCGTAACGGTCAGCGACACCATCTCGGGTGCCGCCGTATCCCCCACCACGGGCGAACTGGAACTGGACGGCGTCTTCGGCTACTCGGGGCCCGGCATCAAGCCTCTGGTCCTGGCCGCCATCTGGCAGCTGCGCCGGCGTGGGATCGACTTACCCGTCCTGGGGTGTGGCGGTGTCGCAAGCGGCCGCGACGTGGCCGACTACCTCAACGTCGGCGCGAACGCGGCACAGGTCTATACGGCCCTGCACACCGACATGTACCAGACGCTGGACCGCATCCTGGCAGAGACCCGGGAGCTGGCCGCCCCGCAGAGTGACCCACCGGTGCCGGCCGACCGTGAGCCCGAGGGGGCGGTCACATGACGAGCGGGCAGCCGGACGTTCTTCACCTCACCGACCTGACCAGCAGCCAGGTCACCGACGCCGTACGCGGACGTACCGTCATCTGGCCGATCGGAGCCATCGAGCAGCATGGCCCGCACCTGCCGCTCTCGGTCGACCTGCTTCTCGCGGAGGCATTCGCCGACGAGATCGCGCGGGATCTGGGTGCCTTCACCCTTCCCGCGCAGGCAATCGGCGCACGCTCGCTGCCGCAGAGCGGCGGCGGCCTGCACTTCCCCGGCACCGTGTACGTCGCCGGAGACACCCTGATCCGCTATCTGCGCGAGACCATCAGCTCCCTGGCCGCGCTCCCCCTGACCCGTCTCATCGTGGTCAACGGCCACTACGAGAACGAGCCGTTCCTCTTCGAGGCGCTGGACCAGGTACGCGAGCAGGGCCTGCTGGACAGCACGGAGGTCTTCGCGTTCAGCTGGTGGAGCCTGGTGCGTGACACCTTCACCGAAGCAGAGATCCCCCGCTTCCCCGGCTGGCATGCCGAGCACGCCGGAGTAACCGAGACCAGCCTGATGCTTCACCTGCGTCCGGACCTCGTCACCGACCAGCGGCCGGATCACGATCAGCCGCCCCGGGCAGGCGTCTATCTCCACCCCGTCGACGCGGAGAAGACCACCACCCACGGCATCCTGTCGACCACGTCGGGCTCCAGCGCCGCGCTCGGCGAGAAACTCCTGCGCCACGTCGTCGATGAGGCGACGGCCCTGGTGCGCGAGGGCAAGGGGCTGTCGTTGTTCGCATGGATGCAGCCCGACCGTCGGCGAACCACACCGGAGCGCCGGTCCACCGCACAGTCCGGAGGGGAACACCAGTGACGCAGAAATTCCATCTCTCCTTCATCTTCAACTTCGCCCCGGACGAATGGCAGGGCCCGTTCGGCACCGGCGGCTCCCCGTGGGACGGCAAGTTCCATACGGAGGTGGCCCAGGCCCTGGAGCGCGCCTGCTTCGACTACGTGATCATCGAGGACAAGCTCATGGTCCCCGAGAGCTACGGCGGCTCCTCCGAGCGGGCCCTGCGCCAGGGCATGGTCGCGCCCAAGCACGACCCGGTCCCGCTCGCCGCCGCGATGGGGCTGGCCACCTCTCATCTGGGCATCGTCGCCACCCTGTCGACCATGGCGTACCCGCCGTTCATCACAGCGCGGCTTTCCTCGACGATGGACAGCATGCTCGGCGGCCGGTTCGGCTGGAACATCGTCACCAGCGCCGAGAACCTGGCTGCCCAGAACTTCGGCCTGGAAAAGCTGCCGCCGAGGGACGTCCGTTACGCGGCGGCCGACGAGTACGTCGACGTGGTCCGGCAGCTGTTCGCCTCCTGGGACGCGGACGCCGTCGTACTCGACCGGGAGAACGGGATCTACGCCGACCACACCAAGGTCCGGCCGATCCACTTCAAGGGCGAGCACTTCAGCGTGCGCGGCCCGCTGAACACCGTGCCCTCCCCGCAGCACCGGCCCGCGTTCGTACAGGCCGGCGCATCTCCTCGGGGCAGAAGGTTCGCGGCCCGCAACGCGGACTCGGTCATCGCCATCGCCAACGGCGTGTCCGGTATGAAGCAGTTCCGCGACGACGTGCGCAAGCACGCCGAGGACGCCGGACGCGATCCCGACGAGGTGAAGGTGCTGTTCTGCGTGACGCCGACTGTCGGCGATACCGAACAGGACGCCCGGGACAAGTACGAGCGGATGGTCTCCTCCCCCCAGTTCATCCACGACATCCTCGCCGAGACATCCGCGCTCACAGAGATCGACTTCGCCCAGTTCGACCTCGACAAGCCGCTGCCGTACCGGCTGGAGACCAACGGCGAACAAGGCTCCCTGGACCAGCTGCAGCAATGGGGCAGCGGCAAGACCCTGCGAGAACTGGTCATCGACGGCGCCGGAGGACTCGTCTCCTCGCTGGAGCTGATCGGCACGCCGGACCAGGTAGCCGAGAAGATGGGCGAAGCGATGGAGGAAGTCGGCGGCGACGGCTTCATGCTGACGACCCCGGTGCTGCGGCTGAACCGCCGCTGGATCGCCGACATCACCGACGGCCTGGTACCCGCGCTGCAGCGCCGCGGCCTGACCCGGTCGGCCTACACGCCCGGCAACACGCTGCGGCAGAATCTCGCGGAATTCTGAGACCGACCGCAGCGATGACGCCGCCACGGCACCCCGGCTGGTCCTGGACGCACGCGCCCAGGACCAGCTGTTCCGGCACGGTGGCCTCTCGGCACTGCTGGTGGTGAACCTCGGACGGCCCGAGCCGGGGAGCGAGCGGCCACGGGCACCCCGCCTCGCCTACGACGAGGTGTGCAGGACGCTGCGATGCGGGCTTATCCGTCCTTCGCGCCCCATCACGCCGGGGGGCGAAGGCCGGAGGGCACCTCGCAGCGTACCGTCTCGCGGTACCAGCGGCCCCATTTGTCCAGCTCGTCAGTGATGGAGTCCAGACTGCGCCCGACCTCGGTGAGCGCGTACTCGACCCTCGGCGGCACTTCGGGATACACGGTTCGTGTCACCAGGCCGTCGGCTTCCAGTTCCCGCAGCTGGCGGGTCAGCATGCGCTGGGTGACACCCGGCAGCGCGCGCCTCAGTTCACCGAAGCGGTGGGTGCCCACGACCAGCTGCTTGAGAACGGCCAGCTTCCAGCGGCCCCCGAGCATTTCCATGGCGAACTCGACCGCGCACTCGTCCGGGACGTCCTCGACGCTGGAACGCACTGCTGACCTCCATCGGTATACGGACTGTGCCTAGGGGACACCAAAGACCGTACTTGTGGCCTGTGTTGGTACTCCCTGAAACTGAGGGTATGTCAAACAAGGAGACACCGGCACCGGTGCGGGCAACCGAAAAGACGTACACGGGGCCCTCGGACGCCCCGTCCAGGCGGCGGTGGCTGGTGCTGGCCGTGGTGTCAGGAAGCCTGTTGCTGTGCGGCATCGACCTCACCGTGCTGCACGTCGCCGTGCCCAGCATGAGCCGGGAACTCGATCCCACGCCCGCCGGGCTGCTGTGGATCGTCGATGTCTACTCGCTCACGCTCGCGGCCATGCTCGTGACCTGCGGCACGCTCGGTGACCGCCTCGGCCGGCGCCGCATGGTGCTCAGCGGGTTCACCGCCTTCGGCCTCGCCTCGGCGGCGGCGGCCTTCTCGACGTCGACGGCGCAACTCATCGCGGCACGGGCCGCGCTCGGAGTCGGCGCAGCCATGATCATGGCTTCCACGGTGGCGATCATCAGGGTCGTCTTCACCGACGACCGCGAGCGGGCCTTCGCCATCGGAATCTGGACCTCCGCGCACAGTGTCGGTGCAACGATCGGCCCGCTGGTCGGCGGTCTGGTCACCGCGCAGTGGGGCTGGGGCGCGGTCTTCCTGATCAACGTCCCCATCATCGTCATCCTTCTGGCCGTCGGCGCCCGGGTCATCCCCGAGTCCAGGAACCCCGTTCCCCGCCGCTGGGATCTGGCCAGCGTGGCACTGTCCGTCACCGGCCTGGCCTGCGTGGTCTACGCGCTCAAGCAGGCCGGCGAACACGCAGGGGTGAACTGGCCCATCGTCGCCACGGCCGCCATCGGGAGCATCCTGATCTACCGTTTCGTACGCCGCCAGCGGCGCATCGACGAGCCGCTCCTCGACTTCTCCCTCTTCAGTGAGCGCCGCTTCACCACCGCCACCCTGTGCGTCATCGGCTGCTTCGGCTCCTACGTCGCCCTGCTGTTCTTCCTCACCCAGTGGCTCCAGCAGGTGGGCCAGTACACACCCCTCCGTGCCGGACTCGCCCTGATGCCCCTGGCCGCCGCCAACGCCATCGGCGCGGTCACAGCCCCCTGGGCCGCGAGCCGATGGGGCAACCGGTGGGCGCTCACCGGAGCACTCGCCCTCTTCGCCGTCGCCCTCGCGACCATGGCCGTCACTGGGGACACCGGCCACTACGGGGTACTACTCGTCCCGCTACTGGGTGCGGGATACGGCGCCGGCATCGTGATGACGCTCGGCGCCGACTCCATCATGAGTGCTGCCCAACCTGAGCGCTCCGGGGAGGCGGCCGCGATCCAGGAGACCTCCTTCGAACTCGGCGCGGGCCTTGGTGTCGCCCTCCTCGGCACCGTCCTCGCCGCCGTGTACCGGACCGGGATGCCCCAGGTACCTGGTCTCGATCCGGCTCAGCGGGCAGCCGCCGAGGAATCGTTCTCAGGCGCCGAGGATCTCGCCTCCGGCCTCCCGTCCCACACGGCACAGGAACTGCTGCAGGCGGCGCGACAGGTCTATGACCAGGGCTTCACCGCTGTGCTGACCCTCGCCTCCATCGGCCTGGTCGCCACGGCCGCCATGGCGGCCGTCATGCTGCGTCCGCCGAAGCGATGAGAAGAAGGTGCCAGGGCCACCGGGCCCTGGCACCACTCCTGCCACCACCCGCGGAATGAAGGGCTCACTGTTGGTTCGTGGGCCATCGGATTGCGGGCGCGCGCCGGGGACTCATGACAGGCATATCACCCCAGTTCAGCGCACACGCCCCCGGGGTTTGAGCGCCACCGGCGGCAGCGCCGGAGCGGGCAGCCGGTCGCCGTCGTAACCCTTGACCTCACCGAAACGGCAGCTCTCCATCCAGCCCCTCCGGGCCTCTTCGATCTCCTCATGGGACCGCCCGATGAAGTTCCACCACATGACGATCTCCTCCTCGAACGGCTCGCCGCCGAGAAGCATCAGCCCGGCATCGGAGGCGGCGCGCAGCGGCAGTTCGGTGCGGCCGCAGCCCAGGTAGAGCATCGAACCGGGCAGGACGGGAACCCCGTCGACCTCGGCCTCGCCGGACATCGAGAGCACGGCGTACTCGAAGTCGGGGTCGAGCGGCAGGAGGGCCCCGGCGCCGGCGGTCAGGGCCAGGTCAGCTCCGACGATCGGGGTGTAGACCCTGCCGGGCGATGTGGTTCCGTCGAGCTCCCCCAGGATCACGGTGGCGGTGAGGCCGGGAGCCGTGACGGTGGGCAGGTCGGTGTGGTGCTGGAAGTGCGGCTCGACATGCCGGTCGGCGTCGGGCAGGGCCACCCAGAGCTGGGCGCCGTGCAGAAGCCGGGCATGCGGCTTCGGGCTCTCCTCGGAGTGGCTGATGGCCCTGCCGGAGGTCATCAGGCCCAGTTCACGCGGCCTGATCCGCTGGAGGCTGCCCAGGCTGTCACGGTGCAGGACCTCACCGTCGTGGAGCCAGCTGACCGTCTGCAGGCCCATGTGAGGGTGGGGAGGCACCTGCATCCCCGGCTCGTCGGCGATGTCATCGGGGCCGTAGTGATCCACGAACGCCCAGGCACCGACCATGCGGCGCCCCAGGTTGGGCAGCAGTCTGCGCACCTCGGTGGACTCTCCGAGCTGGACGCGGCGCGGGCTGAGAAGCTCACGTACCGGTTCCGCGACGACGAAGCCGCGTCCTCCGCAGACGGAGAGAGCGGCCTTGCGATCGAGATTGCTCATGGCGCACAACCTATTCCCCACGCGGTCACGGAGCGCCGGTCCCCACGCCGAAAATTTAGTGGAATGTTTAACAACGTCGTTGTGTTGACGCGTCTGAAACATTCCGGCCGAGGAGGAGAAGTGGACGACACCTACTACGAGTTCGGTACGCCGGCGGACCGCTGGGACCGGGCGCAGCTGTTCTTCGAGGCGAAGGAGTACCTGACCGCGGCGCGGATCCTCGGCGGGCTGGTGCAGGAGGTGCCGGAGCAGGTGGCCCCGCGACTGCTGCTGGCGCGCGCCTACTACCACTCGGCCCGGCTGGCCAAGGCCGAGTCGGAGCTGCGTGAGGTGCTGGAGCGCAACCCGGTCGAGGACTACGCCCGGCTGATGCTCGGACGCACCCTGGAACGCCAGGGCCGGCACGAGGAGGCGGCCACTCATCTGCGGATGGCCCGGGCGATGACCGAGGACCTCGGGCCCGGGCTCCTGGCGCGGGAGCAGCAGAACCAGGGGTGACACGCACATCGTCAGACGGGGCGGGCCGGGGTTCTCCCCGGCCCGCCCCGTCGCCGTAGCTCCGTTCCCCCGTCCGCGCGGATGCCGCCGACCCGCCCGCCACCGACCCGCCCGCCGCCGGAGCGCCGACAGCGGTGCTCGCGCGGCTGCGAAACGGGGCTTGGATGTACATCGGCAGCAATCATCGCCGTCACCTGCTCATCCGCCACCAGAACCTACGGCACCGGCCCGGCGTCAGACGTCAGGCGGAAGGGCTCGCGGGAAGCACGATCGCGGTCACCGCGAAGCCGTCGTCGATCAGCCACTTGCCCTGGTACGACCTCGGCATCCCGGGGGCCGTCAGAGAGAGATGCGCGGTGAAGGTGCCCTCGGCTGCCGCACTCGGGTCCTTGTAGAAGGTGACATCCGCCTCGTCGAAGTCGAGTTCGGTCCACGTGAGCGGGAACCATGTCTTGAAGACGCTCTCCTTGGCGCTGAACAGCAGCCGGTCCCAGTGGATCGCAGGATCATCGCCTCCCGAGGGCGTTCTCGTCCGTTCCGCGGGCACCGATATCATCTTCCATACGCCAGGCGGTAGCGGCTCGTTCGGCTCGGCGTCGATACCGAGGGCGCGCACCTCCGACGCCCTGGCCAGGACCGCCGCCCGATATCCGTCGCAGTGGGTCATGCTGCCGACGGTCCCCTCGGGCCACAGCGGCGTTCCGCGATGGCCACGCATCACCGGTGCCGGGGGCAGTCCCAGGGCGGCCATGGCGCGTCTCGCGCACGCGCGCACCGCCGCGAATTCGTGTCTGCGCCGCTCGACGCTCGTGGCCACCAGCCGCGCCTCCTCCGGGTACAGGCTGCCGGCCGGAGCGTCCGTCTCGTAGGTGTCCGCGCACGCGACATGCGCGGGAAGAAGCCGTTCGATCACGAGGCGTCGCCCTGCGTGGCCGCGGGCTGCTGCCCCTCGTACGGAAGGATCTGCCGCAGCAGTCCGCGAGGGTGGCCCCGCTTGCGCCACTCCCTCGGGTAGCCGATCGAGACCTCCTCGAACCGTACGCCGTCGTGCCAGGTCGTACGGGGGATGTGGAGGTGGCCGTAGACGACGGCCGCGACGTTGAAGCGGCGGTGCCAGTCGGCGGTGAGCTCCGTGCCGCACCATTGGGCGAACTCCGGGTACCACATCACGGACGTGGGTTCGCGCAGCAGCGGCCAGTGCCCGGCGATCACGAGGGGAACCTCCGGGTCGTGCGCGGTCAGCCGCTGTTCGGTGAGTGCCACCCGTGCGCGGCACCAGTCGTCCCGGGCCGGATAGGGGTCAGGGTGCAGCAGGTACTCGTCGGTGCAGACGACGCCTGCCTCGTGGGCGCGGGCCAGGCTTTCTTCCTTGGTCGCCGTTCCCGGGACCCTGAAGGAGTAGTCGTACAGGAGGAACACGGGCGCCACGGCCACCGGACCGTCGGCGCCCTGCCACCGGGGGTAGGGATCTTCGGGCGTGGTCACGCCGAGCTCGCGGCACACCTGGACGAGGTGCTCGTAGCGCGCCTGGCCACGCAGCCGTACGGGGTCCTTGTCCACGGTCCAGAGCTCGTGGTTCCCCGGGGTCCACACCACATGGGCGAAGCGCCCCGCGAGCAGTTCGAGCGCGCGTTCGACCTCTTCCGCCTGCTCCGCCACATCCCCCGCGACGATGAGCCAGTCCTCGTCGGAAGACGGGCGCAAACGGTCGGCAACGGGACGGTTGTCGGCGATCCCGACATGGAGATCGCTGACTGCAAGGAGCCGGCCACCACCCCTCGGCGGACGCGGGGCGGGCTCGATCATGGAACTCATCGTTCGAATTTACCGTCTCCGCGGTTCCGCCGGGGCCGCCCCGCTCAACATGCCCGCTGTTCATCCGCCCGGGATGATTGACCGACCGCCCTCAGGGAACGCGGCTGCACGTGTGCAGCATGCGCGCAGCCGAACGTACAGGAGGAGACTTTTGATGTCTGACGCCGAGCAGCCGCAGGACCCGACACAGAGCCACCCACGTCCGGACTTTGCCCAGCAGAACCAGGAACATCCTGGCTGGACCGGGCCGATGGATCCGCCGCCGGACCACGGAGAGGACTCCTACGAGGGACGTGGTCTGCTGCTCAACCGCAAGTCGGTCATCACCGGGGGCGATTCCGGCATCGGCCGGGCGGTGGCCCTGGCCTTCGCGCGGGAAGGGGCGGACGTGCTGCTGACGCATCTGCCCGAGGAGCAGAGCGAGGCGCGGGAAACGTGCCGCCTCGTCGAACAGGCGGGCCGCAGGGCTGTTCCCGTCGAATGCGACATCCGCGACGAGAAGCAGTGCCGGGCCCTCATCGAGAAGGCGGTGACCGAATTCGGCCGGATCGACATCCTGGTGAACAACGCCGCCTACCAGATGTCGCAGCCCGACGGCATCGCCGCCATCTCGACTTCGCAGTTCGACCGAGTGGTGCGGACCAACCTGTACGGAATGTTCTGGCTGTGCAAGAGCGCTCTCCCGCACATCCCGTCCGGCGGCTCGATCATCAACACCACCTCGGTACAGGCCTACAAGCCCAGTCCTCACCTGCTGGACTACGCGATGACCAAGGGCGCCATCGTCACCTTCACCCAGGGGCTCGCTCAGATGCTGGCGTCCGACGGAATCCGCGTCAACGCGGTCGCTCCCGGGCCGGTCTGGACGCCCCTCATCCCCGCGACCATGCCCGACACCACGGAGTTCGGGAAGCAGAGTCCTCTTGGCCGGCCCGCGCAGCCGGCAGAGATGGCGCCCGCCTACGTCTTCCTCGCTTCGTCGAACGCGTCGTTCATCACCGGCGAGATCATGAACGCGACCGGCGGCACGCCGCTGCCCTGAATCGATTGATCCACAAACCGCAGGGAAGGCGATGTACATGCGTGCAGATCATCGTGGAGCGATCGCGCCGGATACGCTGGCGGCCTGCCAGGAGAAGGGACAACCGGGCTTCCTCCCTCCCGGCCACACGACTGGGTGGACCCGCAGTGGGACACCGGGCGGCACCCCACCCACTCACCGTCGGCAGACTCCATCGAGGCGTCCGAGCTGAATCCGGATGCGTGTGGCGCGCTGGTCACCAGCCCCACCCCGTACGGTTCCGCTGCTGACGGAAGCCCTGCGCGACCTGTCCCGGCAGGCCCGCACTCCGGGCCCGGCACCCGTCGTCGATCTCCCCGGACCGGACGGCTGCGCCCGACCAGACGTGTCTGCCCCGGAACGCCTACCCCGGTGACCAGGGACAGCGCGGCGATTCACCTGGCCCCTGACGAAAGGATTGGACATGCCCATCGCCACATACGGCCTTGTCGCTCTCGACTGCCCCGACCCCAGGTCCCTGGCCGCTTTCTACCAGTCCGTTCTGGGCGGTGAGGTAAAGAACGACGACGAGGACTGGTACGTCCTCCATGCCATGGGCGGGGCGCGCATCGCTTTCCAGCGGGTGGCGGACCACCGGCCGCCGGAGTGGCCCCGGGGTGACCGCAATTCGCAGCAGGAGCACCTGGACCTCGACGTGACGGATATCGAGCGCGCCCAGGAGGAGGTGCTGGCGCTCGGTGCGACGCCTCTGGATATCGACGACCGGGGCGGTGAGCGTGCTTTCCGTGTGTACGCCGACCCGGCGGGGCACCCGTTCTGCCTCTGCCTCCAGTGACGCGTCCGTGCGGACGGCCGCGATGGCCGACGGCGGCCTCTCGCGCTCATCGCGCTCATCTCCCGGCATGATGAGAATGTGGAGTGATGAGCCGAAGCGCCCTCATTGTCATCGACATGATCAACACATACAGCTACCCGGATGCCGACATCCTCATTCCCGCCGCGCGCGAGGCACTCCCCCGCATCGTAGATCTCATCGAACGGGCTCGGGACGGCGGCGTACCGGTGATCTACGTGAATGACAATTTCGGAGAATGGCGGTCCCATCACGGCGAAATCATCGAGACGACGTTGTCGGGGCAGCACAGCGATCTGGTGGAGCCCGTGCTGCCGGACGACGATTCACTGTTCGTCGTGAAGGCCAGACATTCGATCTTCTACGAGACGCCGCTCAGTTACCTCCTCTCGCAGCTGGACGTGGACCATGTGGTCCTGTGCGGTCAGGTCACCGAGCAATGCGTCCTGTATTCGGCCCTCGACGCCCATATCCGCCACCTGCGGGTGACCGTCCCCGACGACGCCGTGGCCCATATCCACCAGGATTTGGCGCAGGCGGCCCTCCGGATGATGGAGCGCAACATGAACGCGTCGATCTGCAAGGCCGCGAACGTCGAGTTCTGAGAGCGCAGCCGAGTTCGAGAGCCTCGGCACGAGCGGCGAGGCGGACCTGGTCCAAGGCCTCGACGCTCCCTCGACGACCCGCACCCTTGCCATCGACGCGGCTCATCCGGCGCGCCTGCTCACCGGCAGTCCGTACCCTCCTCACCCTCCTTCCGGCACGCTCCGGCATTCGTGCCAGGAATCCTTCGGCGTCCCTGGCTCGCTGGGTGCGCTCCACGATGGCGACCCTCTGTTCGACGGCCTTGATGTCTGCGGTTTCGGTAGGTATACAGGCCACCCTTGAGACCTCAAGCACTCTTCAGGTCAGGCGATCATCCGGTGCGTCGGCATCGAGGGCGTTCTCAGCCCGCAGCCGCCGTGCGGTAGGGGCGGAAGAATGCGCGGAGCTCTTCCGCGTACAGCTCGGGCTCCTCGAACGCCGCGAAGTGGCCACCGCGTGCGGGCTCGGTCACACGCACCACATGCGTCGTACGCTCCAGCCACGCCCGCGGGGGGGCGGACGATGTCGCCGGGGAAGAGTGAGAAGCCGGACGGCACTTCGACCCGCCGGGCGAGCTGCGCGGGCGGGATGGCGGCGTTCGCGCGGTACATACGCATGGACGATCCGATCGTGTCCGTCAGCCAGTAGAGCGTGATGTTCGTCAGGATCTCGTCCTTCGTGAAGCTCCGCTCGATGTCACCGTCGCAGTCGCTCCAGGCCCGGAGTTTCTCCACGATCCACGCCGCGAGCCCGGCCGGTGAGTCGTTGAGCCCGACGGCCGCGGTCTGAGGCTTCGTGCGGTGCATCGCCCCGTAGGCACCCTCAGCGGTACCCCAGGCCTTGCCGCCTTCGAACCAGGCCCGTTCCTCCCGCGTGAGTTCCGCCGGGTCGCCGGTGAAGACGGGCACGCCGCTGTCGGTACGGTGGACGGCTACGACCCGCTCGGGCTGGTCGAGCCCGAGGTAGCGGCTCACGTGGCTGCCGATGTCCCCGCCCGCCGCGCCGAACCGCTCGTAGCCGAGGACGGTCATGAGCTCGGCCCACAGGCCCGCGACTGCGATGGAGTCGAGGGGCGCGCCGACAGGCCGGTCGGAGTATCCGTAGCCCGGCATGTCGGGCACGACCACGTCGAACGCGTCGGACGGATCGGCTCCGTGCGCACCCGGATCGGTCAGGAGCGGGATGACCTTCGAGTAGCGCCAGAACGAGTCCGGCCATCCGTGGCTGAGGACCAGCGGAAGCACAGGCCCGGCAGGCGCTACGGCCCGGACGTGTACGAAGTGGACCCCGAGACCCCCCAGCGGGACCCGGAAACGGGGAAGCCGGGCGAGCGCCGCCTCCTGCGCCGGCCAGTCGAAACTCTCCGCCCAGTAGGCGACGAGCTCACGGAGGTAGGCCAGGTCGGTCCCGAGCGACCACCCGGCGTCATCGGGCGCGTCCGGCCAGCGTGTCGCGCGCAGCCGCGCGCGCAGGTCGTCGAGCGCCGCGGGAGCGGTCTGCTGGACGAACGGCTCGGGGCGGGTGTGGAAGTCCGGCATGGGCGCATCCTAGGCGCCGCGCCGCGCTGTGGATCAACAACCTGGTCGGCGATCCGTCAGGCACCGGCCTCGGGAGCGGCCGACCGGCCGACAGGGGGCGGAGCCTCTGTCGGCGGCACCGGGAGTGGCGCGAGACGCATCAGGAGTACAGTCGCCCTGCCCTGCCGCCCTCGGTACACCAGGTGAGAGATGTCCAGCCACATAGATCAGAGATACACGCACTCCAGACCCGGCGACGCTATTTACGCGGAGCGCGCGCAGCGGCTGCGGCGGCGGCTGGAACGCCTCATCGGCATCGCCGCGACCGAAGGTAACAGCCTTGTCCCGCTCCGCAACGGGGACCAGATCTTCGCCGCGATGCTGGAGTCCATCCGTGGTGCCGAACACACCGTGGACATGATGACGTTCGTGTACTGGCGCGGAGACGTCGCCCACGATTTCGCCGAGGCGCTCTCGGAGCGGGCCCGCGCCGGCGTGCGGGTGCGGCTGCTGCTGGACGGGTTCGGGTCCCGGCTCATCGAGAAGGACCAGCTGGCGTTGATGGACGAGGCCGGGGTGGAGGTGGCGTGGTTCCGCAAGCCGCTGTACCTCTCGCCGCTCAAGCAGAATCACCGCTGCCACCGCAAGGTCCTCGTCACGGATGAGGAGACGGCGTTCACCGGCGGGGTCGGGATAGCCGAGGAGTGGTGCGGTGACGCCCGCAACGAGAACGAGTGGCGGGACACCCATGTGCGGGTGCGGGGCCCGGCTGTGGACGGCCTGGCCGCCGCGTTCGCACAGAACTGGGCGGAGTGCCACGACGAGCTGTTCACCGAACGCGACAGGTTCATCGACACCACGCAGCATGGCGACGCGGTGGTCCAGGTGGTGCGCGGATCGGCCGGCTTCGGCTGGCAGGACATGCAGACCCTGCTCCGCGTCGTTCTGGAGTCAGCCGAGGAGCGGGTCCGGCTCACCACCGCGTACTTCGCGCCTGACGCGTACTTCATCGGGCTGCTGTGCGACGCCGCCCGCCGGGGCGTCTCCGTGGAAATTCTGCTCCCCGGACCGCACACGGACAAGCGGGTGTGCCAGCTGGCCGGTCAGCACCATTACGAGGAGCTCACCTCCTGCGGCGTGAAGATCTACCAGTACCAGCCGACCATGCTCCACACCAAGGCGCTGACGGTGGACGGTGTCGCCTCGCTGATCGGTTCGACGAACTTCAACCGCCGCTCGCTCGAGCACGACGAGGAGGTGATGCTCGCGGTCCTGGACCGGGAGTTCACCGTCGCGCTGGACGGTCACTTCGAGGAGGACGTGGAGCGGAGCACGCTGATCGACGGGGGCCGGTGGAAGCGCCGCTCGCCTCTGCGGAGGATGCGGGAGGCGGCGGTCCTGCCGATCCGCCGCTGGCTGTGACCCGTACAGGCGAATGCGCCACCACGAGGAGTGAGGGCGCACCCGTGCTTCCACGTGGCCGGTCAGCCGCCTGTGTACCAGCTGAAGCCGCCCGACGAGGTGGCCACGGCCATCAGGACGACGAAGAGGATCACGTCGACGACGCCGAGGACGAGTCCGGCTTTCGCCATCCCGGCACCACCCTTCGCGGGCACCTGACGCAGGCCGAAGGCGCCGAGAACGATGGCTACCGGGCCGAGGACCACGCTGAAGAAGACGAGGCCCACTATCCCGCAGACCAGGCTCGCGACAGCGAGACCGTTGGTCCTGGACCTGGGAGTGGCCATGGATGAACTGTCGTAGTGCGACATCACTCTCTCCCGTCGGTTCATCGCGCTGTGTGCTTACGGTGACGTACGAGTGCCCCTCTTCCGATGCCGCAATCCCTGACTTTCGGGAGTGTGGTCGCTCCCGTCGCGGGCATACGGGCTGTCACCTGCCGTTTGTCAGGTGAAGGGAGTGGTCCATGAGCGAGTCTGTCGAGACACGGCCGGATACGAACGCGGTGATGACGGAACCCGTGCCTGATCTGCAGCTTCAGTTGCTGATCCAGCTGCTGGACAGAGAACTGCGCTCCAGCCTGCCGATCACCCTCACTCTGGCCGGTGGCGTACTCCACGGAGACGTGATCGGCCACGAGGCGTGGAAGGCGGACTGGGCGCGAAGCCTCCGCCAGGTCGAGGGGGAAGGCGCGAATCTGATCGCGGAGTTCCCGGAGACCGTGGACCAGGGGATCAGGGAGCTGGGCGCCGATGGCGGCAGCGCGCAGCTGCCGCGCTGGATTCATCTCAGAGATGCCACGCTGGTGTTCGGCGGTATGGGGTCCCTGCGGCTGCCTCTGTGGCGCGGACGCCTGGCCGACGTGTCGGGCTGGGCGCTGGGACGGCCGCAGTGACGGAAGTGTGCAGGGCGGCGGGCGGGTCACGCGGTACACGCCCGCCCGTCGCACAGCAAACCCCAGAGGTACGAACAGACATGGGCGCCAGCGGCGGCTCCCCTGCCATGATCGGCGGCATGAAGGTACTTGTGATCGGGGCGTCCGGAACGGTCGGCAGTGCCGCCGCCGACGCGTTGGAGGCTTCTCACCAGGTCGTCAGGGCTTCACGTAGCGGCCCGGTCACCGTGGATCTGGATGTTCCCTCCTCTTTGGACGCGCTCTTCGACAAGGTGACGGATCTCGACGCGGTGGTGTGCTGCGCCGCCGGCGGTCCGCTGGTGGATCTGGCGTCGGCGGCGGACACGGAGATCGCTGACGGAGTGCGGGGCAAGCTTCTGGGCCAGGTCGCGCTCGTTCAGCGAGCCGTGCGTCACCTGCGGGAAGGGGGGTCCATCACGTTGACCGGAGGCACCTTCTCCGCCCCGCTGGCCGGCGGCTCGCTGGGGACCCTCATCAACACCGGTCTGGAGGGCTTCGTCCGCAACGCGGCTCCGGAGTTGCCGCGCAACCTGCGTCTGAATCTCATCAGCCCCGGCTGGATCAAGGAGACTCTGGAGCGTATGGGTGCGGATGGCGCGGACGGCACTCCGGTGTCCGAGGTTGCCCGCGCCTGTGTGACGGCGGTGGAAGGAACCGCGCAGGGCCGGACCGTACGTCCGTGACCGTCGGCGCGGCCCCGTTTTCCCGGTCCTACGCGGGCAGGTCCGTCCCCAGCTGGGCATGCAGCGCGGCGAGGAGCCAGTCGTGTGCGGACCCGGGTGTCGGCTCGGGCCGGCCGTCCGGAGGGCTGACCAGCTCGGCTGTCAGCTCCCAGTAGCGGTCGATGCGCGGGTCGGCCGCGAGCTGCCCGGCGAGCACGCGGCGGAAGCCCGGAGTGTCCGCGGTGTTGTGGGCGCTTGCGTACGCGTCCACGAACCCTTCCAACGCCTCCCCCGGATACGGTTCCCTGGCCTGCCGCATCTCGGTGCCCGCCAGGTCGTACGCCTCCGCCAGACCCGCGTACAGCACGGCCGAAGCACGGGCTCCCGCGGCCTTGTGCGCATGGGGCTGGGTCCGGGTCCACTCGTGCCCGTCGCAAGGGCGGGACACCAGGGCGCACAGGCGCGCGAAGGCAAGCACATGGACCGGTTCGGGGTCCTCGGGGGGCTGCGGGACCGCGGCCTCCAGGAACGCGGAGACCGACCGGGCCGGCATCCTCGGCGGCAGCCAGCCTCGCCAGAACCGGGCCAGTGGTGCGGTGCTCGGCGGCGCGGTCACCGCGCCGATCAGTCGCAGCCGGTCGGCGCGGTCGGCGGCCGGGCACTCCTGCACCGAGCGAAGGCCCGCCTCCCTCCAGCGCAGCGCTGCCAGCTGCGTGCCGAGCGCGCGCAACTGCCGGGCGACGGCGTCCTCCAGAGCACCGCCCGCACGCCCCGCGGCGTCCTCCTCGTCCAGGATGCGGCGCACCGCCAAAACGGGCAGGTCCAGGGTGCGCAGGGAGCGGATCATCCGCAGCCGCTCGAGTGAGTCCGGGCCGTACCTGCGGTGACCGCCGACGCTGCGGGACGCCTCGGGGAGCAGGCCTCCGTCGGAGTAGTAGCGGACCGTCTTCACACTGACTCCCGCCCGCTCGGCGAGCTCGCCGATGCCGCACAGTCCGTCGTACGACGAGAACACTTGAATCTCCCTCAGGGGGAGTTCCTACGGTACCCGAGAGGGGCCGGGTGACCGGGCCGGTCCCAGGACGACGGCGTATCGAGGAGAGACCATGATCACGTTCATCCTGGTGTCCGGTGTGTTCACCGGCCCGCACGTGTGGGACGACACAGCGTCGCGGCTGACCGCTGCGGGTGCCGAGGTCCGGGCCGTGGCCCTGACCGGGCTCGGCGGAATCCGTCCCCCGGCCGGTAGCGACATCGACCTGGAGACGCACATCGCGGATGTCCTCACGGTGATCGACTCGGTCGCGCAGTCTGCCGGCCGGAAGATCGTGCTGGTGGGCCACGACTACGGCATCCATCCGGTTCTGGGTGCCGCCGACCGTCGGGTGGAAGCGGTCGCCCGGATCGTCTACCTGGACTCGGGGCTGCCCCAGGACGGTGTCCCGGCCCTGGCCGCCGTGCCGGACGAGGGCGTGCGCGAGGCGGTGCTGCGGGCCGCCGGGAAGAGCGCACAGGGGTCAGGCGGGGTGCTGCCACCTCCGGAACGCGACGCGTGGAAGCTCTGGGGCAGCACCGCGGGCGTCCCCGAGACGGCCCTCGACCGGCTCACCGCCCTCGCGTCGCCGCAGCCCCTGGGCACACTGCTCCAGCCGCTGAGGCTGACCGGTGCGGCGGCCACAGTGCCGATGGCCGGCGTGCTGTGCGCGGGCAACGGAGCGAGCATCGCGATGGTCCAGGCCCGGGTGAATTTCGGCGAACCCACCCTGCAGGCGCTGACCGATCCTCGGGTGACCTTCTTCGAACTGCCCACAGGGCACTGGCCGATGCTGTCCAGCCCCGCTGCGCTCGCGGTGACGCTGCTGAAAGCCGGGGCGGGCGAGGGCCACCGGCTGACTCCGGCGGGCGACACGCAGTCGCAGCCGTTCCTGCTGGACGTGCCCGAGCTCCCCCGTGAGCGCACCGACAACATCGACCTGTACCTGCCGCCCGCCGCCCATGGCCCCCGCCCGGCGGTGGTCTTCGTCCACGGCGGTCCGGTGCCCCGCGAGGCCCGCCCGACCCCCCGGAACTGGCCGGGCATGACGGGATACGCCCGCTACGCCGCCGGACAGGGAGTGGTCGGTGTGACCCTCGACCACCGTCTGCACGCCGTGACCGACTACGAGCCGGCCGCCGCTGATCTGGCGGACGCCGTGGAGCGGGTCAGGGCCGATCCGCGGGTGGACGCCGACCGGGTCGCTCTGTGGTTCTTCTCGGGCAGCGGTCCACTCACCGCGGACTGGATGGGGAAGCCCCCACCGTGGCTGCGTTGCCTGGCGGCCAACTACCCCATCATGGCGTCGCTGCCGAACTGGGGGCGGCTCGACAGCCGCTTCCACCCGGCGGACGCGGTCGCTCACGCGGGTTCTCTGCCGATCGTGCTGGTCCGGCCCGGACTGGAGGCGTCCGCTGTCGCGGCCACGGTGGAGGAGTTCCTGACCGCTGCGCACGCGTGCGGGGCCGATGTCGAAGTGATCGACGTGCCGAACGGCCACCACGATTTCGAGGCGTTGGACCGGACCGACGAATCGCGCGAGGCCGTGCACCGCGCGATGCGCACGGTTATGCGGCATCTGACGGCATGAGCCGACGGCGACCGGCGCCGGCGCCGGTCGCCCACCGGGTGCAGGACCGTTGAATCTGCCGACGCTGGAACTGCGGGGTTCGACCGCCCCGATCGAGGAGGTCCTGTGACGAAGAAGGACGACAGCCTGGACAAGGAGGACAAGGGCCCGACGCCCTGGGGCAGAAGCGCGGCGACTCCTGAGTGCCTGTGCACCGGCGGTCAAAGCAGCCACACGGGTCATACGAGGAGGCGATCCCGTGGCGGCTCCTGGCTTCACCGCCCGGGACGTGATCGGGTTGCCGCCCCGTCAGTTGGGTGGGGACCGAACCGAGGGACACGGATGACGAACCGACAGCACCCGTCGCCACCCCACGTCGTCGCCGTAGGCGCCGGACTGACGGGGCCGGCCTGCGCACTCGACCTCGACCGGGCCACCGGCTCGGGGCGGAGCGCGCAGGCGTCCGGCAGCCGGGCGGCACGCGAGGTGCTGGCCGACCGGGCGTCGGCGCGGACCCCCGCAAAGTGACCGGACGCGTGCAGGCGAGAGTGGACGGCGCCGTCATCGTGGGCGGCGGTGCCGCCGGACTCTGCCTGGCGCACTGGCTCGCCAGGACCGGCACAGGAGTGACACTGGTCGAGGCCCCCGACGGACCGCTGCGCCCGGCGGAACGCACCTGGTGCTACTGGGAAGCGGGCACCGGCGAGTTCGAGGAGGCCGTCGCAGCCTCCTGGCGGCGCATGCGGGTGCGGGGACCGGACGGCGGAGTCATCGTGTCGGACCCCGCGCCACTGTGTTACCGCATGGTGCGTTCGGGCCCCTTCGAACGGCTGGTCCACTCCCGCCTCGCGGCGTCCCCGACGGCCCGCGTCCTGCGTGCCACCGCCCACGAGGTGCGCGACGTACCGCACGGCGCCGAGGTGAGCTGCACGACGGCCGACGGACAGTCGCTCACCCTGTGCGGCAGATACGTTTTCGACTCACGGCCCGTGCGAGACACACCACCGCACCGCACGCTGCTGCTCCAGCACTTCCGGGGCTGGTTCGTGCACACCGCCGTTCCCCGCTTCGAGCCCGGGGTGGCGGACCTCATGGACTTCCGGGTTCCGCAGCCCCGCCATGGGCTCGCGTTCGGCTATGTGCTGCCGCTCGCACCTGACCGGGCGCTGGTGGAATACACCGAGTTCTCCCGTGCCCCGCTCACCACGGCCGCGTACGAAGCGGCTCTTCGGCAGTACACCGGGGACGTCCTGGCACTCGGCCGGTTCACCGTCGAGTCGGCCGAGCAGGGAGTCATCCGCATGACCGACGCCCGCTTCCCCCGACGGGCCGGCCGCGCCGTCTTCCGTATCGGTGCCGCCGGCGGCGCCACCCGTCCGGCCACCGGCTACACGTTCGCCGCCGTCCAGCGCCAGAGCCGGGCCATCGCCGCCGCGCTGCACCACGGGCCTTTGGGCGTGCCACCGCCGCACGGCCGCCGGGCGCTCGCCATGGACGCCGTGCTGCTCCGGGCCCTCGACACCGGGCGCGTGGACGGGCCGCGCTTCTTCACCGAACTGTTCCGCCGCATCCCGATGGAGCGGCTGCTGCGTTTCCTCGACGGCAGGAGCACACCGTGGGAGGAATTCGGCATCGGCCTGCGTACGCCCATGGGGCCGATGCTCCGCTCCGCGGCCGAACTCCCCTTTCTCGCCCGCCGGGCCACCGGCCGATCCGAAGAGAGCCCCCCATGACCCTCCTGCGGGACCATGACCTGGCACACGCCTTCGATCACGCGTCGCACACGTACGACCGGCTCACCTCGCTGAACCCGGGCCACCGCTCCGACCTCCTCCGCTCGGCGCACCGCCTCCGGCTGCCCCGTGGTGGGAGGGGACTGCGGGTGCTCGATCTCGGCTGCGGAACGGGCGCGTCCACGCGGGCGCTGCTGCGGGCGGCCCCGTACGCCCGGATCACAGCCGTCGACGCCTCCGCCGGCATGCTGGAGCGGGCGCGCGCGAAACGCTGGCCCCCGAACGTCCGCTTCGTGCACCAGTCCGCAGAGGAGCTCCCCGCCACCGACGGCAACGGCTCGTACGACGCCGTCTTCGCCGCCTACGTCTTCCGTAACGTCGCCGCACCGGGCGAAATCCTCGAAGCGGTGCGCGCCCTCCTGCTTCCCGGCGGCCGCCTTCTGGTCCACGAGTACAGCCTCAGCGGCTCACCCGTGCACCGCGCCGTGTGGAACACGGTCTGCCGGGGTGTCATCGTCCCGGCGGGCACACTCACCGGCGACCGCGAGCTGTACCGCCACCTGTGGCGCAGCGTCCTCGCTTTCGACACCGCACCCGTCTTCGCGCAACGGATCGCCGTAGCCGGGTTCCCCTTCGTGCGGACCGTTCCCGTCGGCGGCTGGCAGACCGGAATCGTTCATGTGTTCCTCGCCCGGAGCGCCGTGGGGCCCGCCGGGCGCGGAGCGTCATGAGTGCCCGAAGGCGCCACCCCGACGCCACCCGGCACGGACGTGACCGCCGGGCGGAAGTGCTCGTGCCGGAACCGGGACGCGAGCGCTTCACCGGCGCAGCGCCGTCGACGGCGGTGATCGGCGGCGGTATCGCCGGCCTCGCGGCGGCGACCGCACTGGCCGAACGCGGTGTCCGCGTGACGCTGTACGAACAGGCCGAAACCCTCGGCGGCCGTCTCGCCGGGTGGCCCGTGCGTCTGGCCGACGGCTCCGGGGCGACGATGAGCCGAGGCTTCCACGCCTTCTTCCGCCAGTACTACAACCTTCGCGGACTGCTGCGCCGTGCAGATCCCGGACTCATGGCGCTCACCCCGCTGCCGGACTACCCGCTCCGGCACCGCCACGGCATGGCGGACAGTTTCGCCCGCGTGCCGAGGACCCCGCCATGGAGCGCGCTCGGCTTCGTCGCGCTCAGCCCGTCGTTCGGCTGGCACGACCTCGCGGCGATGGACCCCCGCGAGGCCCTGCCCCTCCTCGACGTGCGGGTTCCCGAGGTGTACGAGCGGTTCGACGGCGTCAGCGCCGAGGACTTCCTGCGCCGGATCAACTTCCCCGAAGCTGCCCGCCACCTGGCCTTCGAGGTGTTCTCCCGCAGCTTCTTCGCCGACCCGCGTGAGCTGTCCGCCGCCGAACTGCTGCTGATGTTCCACATCTACTTCCTCGGGTCGTCCGAAGGGCTCCTCTTCGACGTGCCGCGCGAGCCGTTCCCCCAGGCGCTCTGGGCACCTCTGGGGGGGTATCTGCGGCGACTCGGCGCCGAGGTGCGCACCGGTGCTCCGGTCCACCGCGTCCACCCGGCGGCCGTCGGAGACCTGACCGTGGAAACCGACGGGGCGGCCGACCGTCACCAGGCCGTGGTGCTCGCCCTGGACACCTGCGGCCTGCGCCATGTCGTGGGCGCCTCAGAGAAGTTGGGCGACGCATCCTGGCGCGCCGACATCGCGGCCCTGCGCACGGCGCCACCGTTCCTCGTGTCCCGGCTGTGGCTCGACCGCCCCGTGCGCGAGGACCGCGCGGGGTTCCTCGGCACCAGTGGCTACGACGGACTCGACAACGTCAGCGTTCTGGACCGCTGGGAAGGCGAATCGACCCGGTGGGCCGCGCGGACGGGCGGCTCCGTGGTGGAACTCCATGCCTACGCAGTCGACGAGGGCGCCGAACCGAAGGAGGTCCGGCGCCGGATGCTCGACCGGCTGCACGAGGTCTATCCCGAGACCGCGGACGCCCGGGTCGTCGACGCCCGCCACGAGTGGCGCGCCGACTGCCCCGTTTTCTCCGTGGGCGGTTACCACCGCAGGCCGGCCGTACGCACACCCCATCCTCGCGTCACACTGGCGGGCGACCTGGTCCGCACCGGCCTCCCCGTAGCCCTGATGGAGCGTGCGGCAACCTCCGGATTCCTGGCCGCGAACGCCCTTCTCGCCGACTGGGGCATCCGCGGGCAGGTGCTCTGGACCGTCCCGCGTGCCGGGCGCTCCCGGGTCCTGCGCGCCCTGGCCGGCCTGGCCACGCGGCACTGACGTTCAGCCGGGGAAGCGCCCGGTGCTCCGCAGCGACCAGCGGCGCTCGGCGTACGCCAGGTCGTCACGCCAGAGGCGGCCCGCCGTCCGGCGCATCAGCGGCCGGAGGGCGGGCGCGGCGGCGCGCGCCAGGGCGAAGCCCCGCCGGTCCGAGGCCGCCACGACGGCTTCGACCACCGCCGTCCGCGGGTCCGTGGCACCGGGCGCCGTGAGCGGCGTGGCATGGGTCTCCACCACCGACCCGGCGCCCTCGCCGTCCGTGATGTGCATGGCCACCGTGCGTGGCCCGGGCGCGGTGAACACCGCCCGGACAGGCACCACCAGGCGTCCCGCGACCTTGAACGAGACATCGACGGCGAAGGCGTCCTCACCGCCGTCCTCAGGGGTGCCGGTCACCTTCAGGCCGACGAACGCGTACGGGTGGAACCAGGATCCGTGCCAGGGGTCGAGCCGGTTGGCGACCACGTCCTCGGATTCGCACCGGCCCACCGCCGTGAACACCGCGTCCACCGCGTCGTGCGCCGCCGGCCTCACCGGGACGACCGGGCACTCAAGCGGAGTCTCGCCCCCGGCCCGGTCCAGCCTCACCCAGACCAGCACCCCGTCGTCATACACCGGGTACGGCTCCCATCCGGCGAACGGCCCGCTCTCCACGGCCAGACCGTGCCAGTGGCACAGGAGCGTCCCGCAGACCACCCGGCTGTCCCGCAGTGGAGCCCCCAGATGCGGGCACTTCCCCGGGCCGGCGCGCAGCTCACCGTCCTCGGACCGCCACAGGACGATCTCCGTCCCGGCGATCGTCCGGCCGTACGGGCGGTCCCGGGCCCCGATCTTCCGGGAGGCCCCGACGACGTACCAGTTGCCCGAGGGCCGGGAGGTGGCCCGCTTCAGTGCTTCGGCGATCACGGTGGGCTTCGCCTCACGCCAGGTCGGAGCCTGCCGCTCCCAGCGGGGGGCGCGCCGCACCCGCAGCGGAGAGGTCCAGGCCGTCCGTCTGCGCGGATCGTTCATCGCCAGGAGCCCTCCGCCGCGGCGGCCGGCCGGGCCCGCATCCGTGCTCCCAGGATCCGTACGAGCCCGTCCGCGACGGTGACGGTCCGGCGCCGGCGCGGCACCACGGCGCGACGGTGCAGCACCCGGTAGTCGTCATCGGCGATCGCGTCCAGGATGCCCCGGTACAGGACGAAGGCCGTGCGGATGCAGGGCCGTACCCGCGGCTCCAGCATCGCGATGCCCGGTTCCGCCTCCCGGTACACGGTCCGGATCATCGCGTCGGCCTCGGCGAAAGCGGCCCGGAGGCGCGGGTCGTGCCGTCCGGTGCGGCGGCTCCATTCCAGCAGGGGCCGATACACACCATGGGTGGCGAGCAGGTCCGCCGGCAGGTAGACGCGCCCGCGGTCCAGGTCCTCGCCCACGTCCCGCAGGAAGTTGGTCAGCTGGAAGGCCACGCCGAGAGCGGCAGCGTGCGGGGCCGCCTCCTCACGGGCCACGACCGTGCCGAGCACCGGCAGCATCTGGAGACCGATCACCGCTGCCGAACCGTGCATGTAGACGCGCAGATCGGCGTACGTCGGATAGTCGGTCACCGTAAGGTCGCTGCGCATGGAGGTCAGGAAGTCGGCGAACAGACCGTGGTCGACGGCGTAGCGCTCGGCGGTGTCCGCAACGGCCCTGACCACCGGCTCGTCGCCGCCTCCCGTACGCAGTCCATGGGCCAGGTCGCTCTCGAGCACGCTCAGCAGACGGTCGCGCTCTCCGGGGGACTGCCGGCGGTCCAGGTCGTCCACGATGTCGTCGGCCCACCGGGCGAAGCCGTACAGCGCGTGCACGGCACAGCGGCGTTCGACCGGCAGCAACCGGGTGGCCAGGAAGTATGTCCGCCCGTGCTGGGCGTTGAGCCGCCGGCAGTAGGCGTAGGCGGCGCGCAGGGCGGGCCCCGTGATTCCGGCGGCGTCCAGTTCACGGCGGTTCATGTGCTCTGCCCTTCAGGAACGGGGGGATGAGGGCGCACACCCGTCGTGCGGGGAAGGCCCGTGATGCGGGCTGCGGCGAGCTTGCCGCTCACGAGTACGGTCGGCACGCCCACCCCTGGGGTGGTTCCGCACCCGGCGAGGACGACGTTGTCGTAACCGCGTACGAGATTGCGTGGCCGGAAGGGGCCAGTCTGCGCGAAGGTGTGCGACACGGAGAACGGGGTGCCCGCCGCGTGGCCCTGGGCCGTCCAGTCCACCGGGGTGACCAGCAGCTCCCGGTCCATGGAGGTCTCGAAGCCGTGGAGCCCCCGACGCTCCAGCTCGGCCAGCAGGCTGTCCCGGTAGCGCGGTCCCAGGCCGCGCCAGGCACCGGCGGACGGGCCGGTGATGGTGTTGGGGCAGGGGGCCAGGACGTAGTGCAGGTGCCTGCCCGGCGGCGCGAGTGACGGGTCATGTGTCGTCGGGCGGGTGATGAGCAGCGACGGGTCGCTCATCAGCCGCCCGGTCCGGGTGAGTTCGTCGAAGGTGCGCTTCCAGGCGGCACCGAAGGAGAGGGTATGGTGCGCCAGTTCCGGCCAGGTGCGGTCCGTGCCCGCGTGCAGGATCACGGCGGACGGCGCGTGACGCAGCGGCACGGGGCGGCGTGGGGCCCGGCCCAGGAACCGGTGGACGACGGGCAGATCCGGTGTCAGGACGACCGCGTCACAGCTGATCCGTTCGCCCGACGCCAGCCGGACGGCTCGCACCCGCCCTGCCGACCGTTCCAGTGCGCTCACCTCGGCGGACCACCGGAACCGGCCCCCGGCGTCGGCCGCCGCGGCCGCCATAGCCCGGGGCAGCGCGTACATGCCGCCCTTCGGGAACCAGACCCCCGCGACCGTGTCCATGTAGGCGATGACGGCGTAGGCGGCGAGCGCACGGGCCGGGGCGACTCCCGCGTACAGCGACTGGAAGGAGAACACCCGGCGCAGCCGTGGATCCGAGAGGAATCTGCCGATCTGCGGATCGAGCCGGCCGAAGCCCCCCAGGGCCGCCAGCCGGGCCAGGTCCGGGTGCAGGAGCTGGAAGGGCGAGTCGAAGTTGGTGTCGATGAAACGGTGCATCTGCGCCCGGTACAGCCGCTCCAGCCAGCTCCTCAGCCTGCGGTACCCGGCGGCCTCCGTGGCCCCGGCGAACCGCCGGACCTCGGCCTCCATGGCTTCACCGTCCGTGTGTACGTCCATCTGGCTGCCGTCCGCGAATCGGGCCCGGTAGGCCGGGTGCAGGGGAATCAGCTCCACCCGGCGGTGGAGGCTGTCCCCGACGGCGGCGAAGGCCTCGTCAGCCAGGTGCGGCATGGTCAGCACCGTCGGCCCGGTGTCGACCCGGTACCCGCCGAGTTCCAGCCGCCCCGCACGGCCTCCGGGTCCGGCGTCCCGTTCGATGACGGTCACGCTGCGGCCCGCGCCGAGCAGGTGGAGGGTGGCGGCCAGACCGGACAGGCCTGCGCCGACCACCACCACATGGTCCGTGGGGCCGTGGACGGTCCTCATGCGCCCACCCCGTTCCTCGCGGGGCCGGTGCCCACGGCCCTGGCCACCAGCGCGGCGAATTCCCGCCGGGCCCGGGCATCCGCTCCGACGGACGCGAAGTGTCGCAGGCTCGACTCCGAGAGGCCGGCGATCTCCTCCTCCACCACCGCCCGCGCGCCCGTACGCTCCAGGGCGGCGTGCATCCGGTCGACCGTTCCTCCGCCAGGTGCGGTCCCCTCGGGGGCGAGTACGGCCAGAGCCTCGTTGTCGCCCGACTCTGCGGCGAGCCGGAGGGCGACCGCGAGGAGACCGGTGAGCTTGCGCGCCCGCAGGTCCTCGTCGGCGGGTTTCCCCGTGACGGCGGGGTCGCCGAACGCGCCCAGCAGGTCGTCACGGAGCTGGAAGGCCAGTCCCGCGCACCGGCCGGCGGACCGCAGCCCGTCCATGGCCCGGGCATCGGCGCCCGCCAGGGTCGCGCCCAGGGCGAGCGGCCGCTCCACGGTGTAGAGCGCACTCTTGAGCGTCGCGATCTTCCTGGCCTGGGCGGGGTCGGAGGAACCGGTCGCCTGCGCCCGCATGTCCAGGTACTGCCCGGCGACCATCTCGCCGCGCATGGCCTGCCACTCCTGGTGCAGCTGCCCTCCGTAAGGGGAGGCCAGTGCGGTCTCGGTGAGCAGGTCGTCGGCCCAGGCCAGCGCCAGGTCGCCGGCGAGCACCGCGGCGCTGGCCGAGTAGGACGCGGCGGAACCGCGCATGCGGCCCGCCCGGTGCATGCGGGCGAAGTCCGCGTGCACGGCGGGCGCGCCCCGGCGTACCGGGGATTCGTCCATGACGTCGTCGTGCACCAGTGCGCAGGCCTGCAGCAGCTCCAGGGCGGCGCCGATGCGCAGCGGCGTCCTGGGGTCGCCGGTGCCTCCGGCGGCCAGCCACCCGCACCACACGAAGGCCGTCCGCAGCCGTTTGCCGCCGCGCAGGACGAATCCGGCGACCCGGGAGGCCACTTCCGCGGCGAACACGGCGTCCACCCGCCGGGCTTCCCGGAGCCTGGTGTGAAGGTGCTCCGCGAGGACGGTGTCGACGGCCGCGGCAGCCTCACCGGCCGTGTGCGGGGCCCGGCCGGTGCCGGGGCAGGCTCCGGCGCCTGCCCCGGCCCCTGCCCGCGTGGCCCGTGGACCGAGCATGGAGCGCCCCTTTCGCCCGGTCTGCGCTTCCGCGTCCACCGGTGCTTCCGCCGCGAGGAACGCGGACGCCCTATGCCTGCCCGGCGTACGGCCCGATCGGAGCGAAGTTCACCCGGACGGCGGGCGGAAAGGGGGTGCTTGCTCATGATCGAGACCCGGTTGAAGGCGTTGATGGTGACGGCGACCCAGATCACGGCCGAGATCTCGTCCTCGGAGAGGTCACGGCGGGCCGTGGTGCAGGCGTCCTCCTGCAGGGAGGCGTCGGCGGGGTGGGTCGTCGCCTCGGCGAGTTCGAGGGCGGCACGTTCCTGCGCGGTGAAGACCTCCGTGTCACGCCAGGCGGCCAGCACGCCCAGCCGCTGGGTGGTCTCGCCCGCACGCAGCGCGGCCCTGGTGTGGACGTCCAGGCAGTACGCGCAGCTGTTGATCTGTGACACCCGGAGGTTGACCAGTTCGACCAGAGTCCGCGGGAGCCCCGCTTCCTGGGCGACCGCGCGTACCGCCTCGGCCGTAGCGGTCAGAGCGTGATAGGCCTTCGGGCTCTGCTTGTCGACGTAGACCCGTTCGTTCGCATGGCCCGCCTGCGTACCGTTCACCCTGGACTCCTCACCGGGACGTACCGCCCCTCGTCGTGCCGTGCGTCCGAGTGGGCGACGGCTTATCATCAAGCATGATCGTTGAACATGAAAGCACCTTTTTGGTCCAAGGGGGTCCGTGATGAGCGGCGTCGGCACGGGACACGTCGCGCCGCACACGGACACGGACGGCCAGGAGCCCGCGTCCGGCACCGGTGTCGATGTACTGACGGCGAGAGACGTGCCCCTGGGCGGTCCGAGGGCGATGACGGTGCGGCGCACACTGCCGCAGAGGGCCCGCACACTCATCGGAGCCTGGTGCTTCATCGACCACTACGGCCCCGACGACGTCGCCGAGACCGGTGGCATGGACGTGGCTCCGCATCCGCACATCGGCCTGCAGACGGTCAGCTGGCTGTTCAGCGGGGAGATCGAGCACCGCGACAGTCTGGGCAGCCATGCCATCGTGCGCCCCGGAGAGCTGAACCTGATGACCGGTGGCCACGGGATCAGCCACACGGAGGTCTCCACCTCCGGCACGTCGATCCTGCACGGGGTCCAGCTGTGGGTGGCCCTGCCCGAGGAGCACCGGGACACCGGGCGCGACTTCCGGCACCACGCGCCGAGCCCGGTACGCCGGGACCAAGCCGTACTCAGGGTGTTTCTCGGCTCCCTCGCCGGGGACACCTCACCGGTCCCGACGTTCACCCCTCTGCTCGGCGCCGAGATCGTCCTCGAGCCGCACGCGACGACGACACTCGACACGGACCCGGCCTTCGAGCACGGTCTCCTCGTCGACCAGGGCGCCATCCGGATGGCCGGAGCGACGCTGCGCCGGGCCGAGCTGGGCTACCTCGGCCCGGGGAACGACGAGCTGACCCTGACCAACGAGACGGACGCCCCCGCCCGTGCGGTGCTCGTGGGCGGAACCCCGTTCGAGGAACGGATCGTCATGTGGTGGAATTTCGTGGCCCGCAGCCACGAGGACATCGTCGAGGCACGCCAGGACTGGGAGGCCGCCTCCGACCGATTCGGCCAGGTCGAGGGCTACCCGGGCGACCGTCTCCCCGCCCCGGCCCTCCCCAACGCCACCATCGCACCGCGCGGCAACCCGACACGCCCGAAAGGCAGCACACGATGACTCAGGCCCCCGCTACGACGGTCCGGAACGTGGACGCCAGGCACCGCTACGAGATACTGGTCGACGGGGTCAGCGCCGGGTTCACCGCCTACCGCGACCGCGACGGACAGCGCGTCTTCTTCCACACCGAGATCGATGACGCCTTCGCCGGACAGGGACTTGCCTCCGTCCTCGTGCAGGAGGCGCTGACCCACGTACGGGCCTCGGGCAAGCGGATCGTGCCGGTCTGCCCGTATGTGGCGAAGTTCCTCAAGAAGCACGAGGAGTTCGCCGACATCACCGACCCGGTCACGCCGGAGATCCTGCAGTGGCTGGAGACCACCCTGGCCCGCTGAGCACCCTTGTCCCGCGATCCGGCCGCCGGGGCGGTGGCCGGATCGCGGCCTCGGGGCGTCGTCAGGCCGGTCGTAGCTCGAACCAGTCGAAGGCAGGCGCGCCCTGAGTCGCGTACATGCCGACGACCCTGCCGGTGAAACCGCCCGCGACCTCGGTGGTGAGGTAGCGGCCGTCGAGTTCGGCGAGGACTTCGAAGTCTCCGTCGTCGGTCTCGAATCCCAGGCGCAGGGTGTCGGGACCGCCGACGCGGAGCCCGGAAGGCACCGCGTCGGCGGGGCCCGCCGGACGTACGGTGACGGTGGGCGGCAGGACGTCCGTGGTGGTCACGTCGATCCGCAGCGTCAACGCTCCTTGGGGCACGGCCCGTTCGGCGACCGTCTGACGCACCGGGCCGATGCGGGCGACGGCACGCACCGTGCCGCCCTCCGTCTCCACCTGGTAGTGGTGAGCCTCGTCGAGCCGTACGGCAAGCCCGCCCCGGCCGTCACCGGCGTCGGCCCGCACCCGTGCACTGCAGTCCGGATCGCGCTGACGCCTTCCCACGAACAGGGCGCCGGGCTGGTCCAGACCGTCCGCGCGGGCGTGCAGCACCAGGTGGCCCGGCCGCTCGTCCAGGCGTACGGCCGCGGGGTCATGGCGCCTCAGCGATACCCAGTGAGGGGCGAGCGCGGCGGAGTCGAAGTCGTCGCGGTACGGCTCGTCGGGCCAGGGGTGCGGGGTCAGCGCCGGTGCCTCGTCGCGAAGTTCCAGCGGGCCGGGCAGCGGCCACTCGTCCTCCCACCGCACGGGTGCCAGGTACGTTTCCCGGCCCAGGCCGTGGAACCCGGGGGTGTCGCCACGGGGCCGGGTGCCCAGCAGGACCATCCACCACGTCCCGTCGTGCGCCCGCACCAGATCGCCGTGACCGGTGTTCTGCACCGGGTGGCCGGTGCTGCGGTGAGACAGCACGGGGTTGTCCGGGTGCGGTTCGAAGGGCCCCGGAAGAGTGCGGGCCCTGGCCACCGACATCGCGTGCCCACGTTCCGTCCCGCCTTCCGACAACAGCAGGTACCACCAGGAGCCGACCCGGTACAGGTGCGGACCCTCGGGGTACTGGAGCCCGCTTCCCGACCACATCTCCACCGGCTCGCCGAGCAGTTCGCCCGTCTCCGGGTCGATGCGCACCCCGCGGATCCCGCCGTGGGAGAACACGCACCAGCAGTTGCCCTCGTCGTCCCAGGCCAGATCGGGGTCGATGCCGGGTATGCCGACCGGCACAGGGTCCGACCACGGGCCGGCGGGGTCCTCGGCGGTCACCAGGACGTTGTCCGCACCGGCGACCACGGTCGTGATCATCCAGAAACGGCCGTCGTGGTGCCGCAGGGTGGGGGCGTACACCCCGCACGAGGACGGGGCCGTGTCAGGCAACGCCAACTGTGACGGGCGGTCCAGGGCGTGCCCGATGAGCCGCCAGTGCACGAGGTCCCGGCTGTGCCACAGCGGCACCCCGGGTACGTACTCGAAGCTGGACGTCGCCACGTAGTAGTCCTCGCCCACGCGGCAGATGCTCGGATCCGGGCTGAAGCCGGGTATCACGGGATTGTCGAAGTACGCCATGGTCCGTCCTCGGGGCTCAGGCCAGGACGGAGCACCCAGGCCGTGATCGTCGAAGCGCTTCGAAGATGGCAGTCAGGCAGAGGGGTGTCAATAGGTCGCACCGGAAGCAGTGATCTGTCGAAGCGCTTCAATTCCTCCGTCCGGCCGACGGCGCTCCCTTGCCGCGGGCGGGCGCGGTCCGTCCCGTGCCCTGGGACGCGTACACGGCCCGCCCCTCGGTGAGGGGAGGGCCGTGTACGCACAGGATCGTTCAGTCGCGGTTACTTCAGGGCGGGCGGCGCCGCGTCAGCCGTGGTACCCCACTGCGAGGGCGTCGTACCGACCTCGAAGGACAGGTCGCGTATGCCGCGGATGTCCTCGGTGGTCAAGTAGGTCTTCCCGTACGCGGTCCCGTCGGTCCACGCCGACTGGACGTAGCGCGCCGAGTCGGAGGTGCCCGGGGCCTGCACGGTCAGCTTGCCCTTGGGGTAGTAGCGCCGGTCCAGGGTCAGGTCCACCCGCTCGAAGACGGGGGTCGACAGGCTCCAGGTGTCGGTGCCCGGCTGGACCGGGAAGATTCCGATCGAGGACAGGACGTTCCAGGCGGACATCGTGCCCAGGTCGTCGTTGCCGGTCATGCCGGTCGGGGTGTCCGTGAAGAGCGTGAGCGCGGCGTGCACCACGTCGGTCGTCTTCCAGGGCTGGCCCGTGGAGAGATAGGTGTAGGGGGCGATCAGATCGGGCTCGTTCTGCGGGTTGTACTTGTCCGCGTTGTAGTAGTCGTACGGCCCGTTCACCCACACCTCGCGGGCGGTCTTCGCCGGGTCCCGCAGCAGCTGCTCGTAGGCGAAGAACGAGTCGAGGCGCTCGTTGGCGGCCTCGGTGCCGCCGATCAGGGAGACCATGCCGGGCAGGTCCTGCGGGACGAGCCACTGGTACTGCCAGGAGGTGCCTTCGTGGAAGCCCTCACTCTTCGCCGGGTCGGCGGGCCCGGTGAAGGCACCGTTCGCGTCCCGTGCACGGAAGAAGCCGGTCGAACTGTCGAAGATCTGCCGGTAGTTCTGCGCCCGCTCCGCATACCGCGCGGCGTCGTCCTCGTGCCCGAGCTCCTTCGCCATCTGCCCCAGCATCGCGTCGGACAGGGCGTACTCCAGGGTCGCGGAGGCACCGTGGTCGTAGTCCGAGTCACCTGGCTTCACATGGGCGCGGCCCTTGATGTACGGCACGAAGCCGTCGGCGAGGTACTCCTTGTTGGCCTCGCGGCCCACGGGGGCGGAGTCGGCGGGGGGCACCCCGTCGGCGTTCTTCTTCAGCGCGCGATACGCCTGTTCCTCGTAGCCCTTGAGCAGACCCTGCTGGTAGGCGTTGGTCAGGAACGGCGTGACCGGGTCGCCGGTCATGATGTTCGTCTCGACCGTGCCGTAGCCCCACTTGGGCAGCCAGCCACTGTCCTCGTCGATCTTCAGGACGGAGATCGCCATGTCACGGGACTCGTGCGGGGCGAGCAGCGACAGGAGCTGCGCCTGGGTGCGGTAGGTGTCCCAGAGCGACCAGTTCTGGTAGTAGGTGAACCCCTTGGCGCGGTGGGTCTTCTGGTCCCAGCCTGTGTAGCGGCCGTCGACGTCGCTGCCGATGTTCGGCGCGAGGAACGAGCGGTAGAGGGACGAGTAGAAGGTCCGGCGCAGGGTCTCGCTGCCGCCCTTCGCCTGGACGTCGTCGAGGCGGTCCTCCCACGCGGCCTGGGCGGCGCGTGCGACCCGTTCGTACGAACGGCCGCCTTCGGCACGGAGGTTGAGGGCTGCACCCCTGGCGTCCACGTACGAGATCGCGGTGGTCGCCTCGACGGTGCGGTCCTCGGAGGTGTCGAAGCGCACGAAGGCGCCGTTGCGCTCGGCTGCCGCGGACGACGACTTCGAGCCCTCGGTGACCGCGTCGCCCTTCCAGGTACCGGAAGTGGTGAAGGGCCGGTCGAAGCGGGTGATCGTGTACACCGTGTACGGCTTGGTGTCCTGGCAGAAGCCACTTCCGGTGATGGCTGTGCGCACGGTGCGGTTGTCGAGGATCTCGACCTCTGTGTTCACGGTCTTGTGCAGCGACTGGCCCGCGTTGATGAGGACGTTGGCCTTGTCCGTGGCGGGGAAGGTGTACCGCTGCACTCCGGTGCGCTCGGTGGCGCTCAGCTCGGCCTTGATGCCCGTCTTGAGGCCGACCTGGTAGGTGCCGGGGCTCGCCTTCTCGTCGTCGTGGCTGAACTCGGCGGCGTAGGTGGCGTTGTCCGTCGACGTGATGTCACCGGTTGTCGGGAGCACCGGGAGGTCGCCGCCGAGACCGCAGCCCACGCCGGAGATGTGGACGGTGGAGAAGCCCCGGATGTGGGTCTCCGAGTAGTCGTAGCCGGTGTTGTGCCCGGTGTCGGGGGAGAACTGCACCATACCGAAGGGCACCGCGGCGCCCGGGTAGGTGTTGCCCTCGTTCTCGGTGCCGATGAACGGGTTGACGAGATCGGTGAGCCGACCGCGTTCGGCGTGCCCCCCTCCGTCCGCCGCGGCAGGTGCTGCGACGGCGCCGCCGAGGAGGGCGGCCGTGGCAGCCGCCGTCCCCGCACCGCGAATCCAGTGGGTCCATCTCATTGAGCTCGCACCTCTCGAACGACGACAACGTTGTCATGCGCACCGCGCGAACATTCTTGGCCTGCATGCGTGTACTCGTCAAGAGTTACGGCAGCCGCATCGGGCGCGGCCTGCCGGCCGGACGAAGGTGACCGGGCCGACCTCGATCAGCGCTCCGGCTCGCTCCTGTACCTCCACGCGCACCGCCGGGGCGAGTTCCGTCGCATGTTCCAGACACGCGGCCGCCAGAAGATGAAGCCGGTTCATGGCGTGCGCGGAGAGTTCGTTGCGGCGGATGAGACCGGTCAGCAGCCGCGTGCGCTCCGTGGGCCTGGGGGGCAACGGACATTCTGATGACGTCTTCCCACTGGTCGAGATGCGCCTGGGAAATGAGGAACTCGAAGTCCAGGCCCTCAACAGCCGCTTTGGCCCCGAGATAGCCCTGGAACGTCCGGTGGATGACGTATATGGAATGGACTCGCGGCGAGGCGCGCCCCGATTACAGCGGGTTCCATCTGGTCTCCGAGCGCGGTCGGAGGGTGCCCGGACGGGAAGCGGTCGGCACGGGACGCTCCCAGGTCAGCTCAGCTCGGCGTACACGATGAGGTTGTCCACGGGGTGGCCGGCGGCGTCGAAGTCCCCGTCGCACGTGATCAGTCGGAGCACCCGCTCGTCGGTGGGTCCGTAGACCTTCTCGGTGGGGAAGGCGTTCTTGCTGACGGTCTCGGTGCCGGTCACCGTGAAGTGCGCCTCCTCCCCTCCCCCACCGGACACGGCGATGTCCGCTCCCTTGGCGATCGCGTGCAGGTCATGGAAGACGGCCTTGCCGAACCGTGTGTCGTTGTGGCCGATGAGCACGGCGGCGCCGGGCTCGCCCGGGACGGCCCCGCCCGCGTACCAGCCGGCCGTCATGCCCTTCTCGGCCGGCGGAACCTCGACCGTCCCGTCCTCGTTGAGCCCCAGCCTCAACAGCGTGCTGTCTATCCCCAGCGACGGGACCGTCAGCCGCGTCGGTGCCGGCGCCTTGGGCGCTTCCGGGGACGGGGGTGCGGGTGAGACGACCCTGGCGGAAGGTTCGGGCGCGTCGGGCGCGCCGCAGCCGGTGGCGGGGGCGAGCAGCAGGCCGGCTGCCGCCACGGACACGGCTGTCCGCCACAACGAGTTCGGGGCAAGGGGCATGAGTGGTACTCCGGTGCGGTGGGCGAGCGAAGCGGGACGAGTGACGGCGGGTGGCGCCGCCCCCGTTCGGGGAGCGGCGCCACCGTGCGGGGTCAGCCGTTGCGCTGTGCCGCGGACCGGCGGCGCAGCACGAAGGCGCCGCCGACGCCCGCGAGCAGCGCCGCGCCCGCCGCGGAACCGTACAGGGCGGTGTCACCGGCCTCGCCGGCCGGACGCTCCCCGGCGGCGACGCCGCCCCGCGGCATCGTTCCCGCCGGCACGGACTCGGCCGGTACCGGGGTCGCCGCCTCGGAGGGCTCGGCTCCCTCGGGCGCGGGGGCGGGGGCGGGGGTGGCCGCGAGTTCGGTGGGTGCCGCCGTGGGCGTGGCGTCGGCGGCGGCCACGCCGGACGGGAGCAGGACCGCGCCAATTGCGGCGGTGGCGAGGACGACGGTGCGCAGGGTCGGGCGAAGGGACATGAAGAACTCCGATTCCAGCTCGGCGTTGGTGGTGCCCGCGCGCGGATGCGCGTCGGGCGCCGGGCTTGCCCACAGACTGGAGTGCAGTTGTGAGGAATCTGTCAGACCGCTGTGTTCATCGGATCAGGTCCGGCCGATGGCAGGCGCAGGGTGAACACCGACCCCTGGCCCACGGTGCTGACCACGGCCGTCGACCCGCCGTGCGCCTCGACGAGCTTGCGGACGATCGCCAGCCCCAGGCCGCTGCCCCCGGTACGGCGGCTGCGTGACTTCTCCGCGCGCCAGAACCGGTCGAATACGTACGGCAGGTCCTCAGGCGCCATGCCGCTGCCGGTGTCGGCGACCTCCACCACCACTTCTTCGTCCGCTCCGCCGGACCCGGTCGCGTACGCCCGCAGCGTCACCCGTCCTCCCGCCGGGGTGTGGCGTACGGCGTTGGAGACCAGGTTGCCGATCGCCTGCCGCAGCCGTACCGGGTCGGCGGTGAGCTCGGGGACCGGTTCGTGCCCGTCCGGAACGGCCGCGGTGAGGCCGACCCCGGAGGCATCGGCCTGGGCCTGATGGGCCGCCACGACATGGGCGAGCAGCTCGTCGATGCGTACGGGTTCGGGGTGCAGACGCAGGGCGCCGGCATCGGCCGCCGACAGGTCCTGGAGGTCGTCGATGATGTGCTGCAGCTGAAGCGCCTCCTCCAGGAGGGAGGAGACGAACTGCGCGTCCGTATCCGCGATGCCGTCCTGGGCTCCTTCCAGCCATCCCCGGATGTTGCTCAAAGGAGTGCGCAGTTCGTGCGCCACATCGCTGACCATCACCTTGCGCTGCTCCTCCAGGCGGGCGCGATGGGCCGACATGTCGTTGAAAGCGGTGGCCAGCCGGCCTATCTCGTTGTCCGCGGCGACGACCACATGTGACGGGTTCTCACCGTCCCGCATGCGCTGGGCCGCACCCGTGAGCGCGTGCAGCGGCCGCACGAGCCGGACTCCGGCGAGGATCGAGGCGCCGACAGTGAGCGCGAGGACGAGCGCCACGACCCCGACGATCTTCGCCGTGTTCCCGGGGGACAGGTCGAAACCGGGAACAGCGCCGCCGCCCGGGTCGCTGATGAACAGCAGTGCGGGTGAGGCGACGTACGAACTGAGCTGCTCCTGGCGGGCGATACCGACACACGAAGCGATGTCACGGTCGTTCTCGCTGTCCAGGGGCGCGGGGGTGGTGAGAGCAGTCGGCGGGGACTCCTGCGGCGTGCTGATGCTGGGCACGGGCAACGGCTCGGGGGCGGCTGAAGCGGCCACGGGCTCCGCCTCCGTGTTCCACGAGAGATCCAGATCGAGCCGTACGGCTTCGCGCCCCTGCCGGTCCAGGCACGCGTTGACGAGCTCGTTGAGTGCGGTGAGCGCCTTCGCCTCGGTTTCGGTGGGGCTGTCCAGGGCGTCCGTCGAGCACCGGCTGCCGCGCATACGGTCCGGATCGTTGCCCACGACCTGGATACGGGGCCGACCGCTCGGGCTCTCGACGACGTCCGAGGCGATCCCGGACCGGCTGAGGCACCGCACCGCCTCCTCCGCGGTACGCCTCAACGACGTACGCTCCGCCTGCGGCAGTCTGAACGGTCCGACGGCGCGCGGGTCCACCCGGTCGGTCCCGGAGCGCAGCTCCCCGTCCGTACCGGGTTCCGCGACCGTCACGGAACTGGAACCGGAACCCGGGCCCGACTCCGGCCCGGAGGACACGGAGGCCACTGACAACGGGTCCACCACCGCTGTCGCCTGGGGAGGCAGCGCCGGTGACTGCGGGGAGGAACCTGCGGAGTCCGCGAGTACGTCCCGGCTCTGCGTCGTCAGCGTGATCCGCCGGTCGGACGCGTCGGCCAGCCCGTTCACCGTGGTCCCCACACCGTCCCAGGTGGGGTGCTCGGCCGCATAGGCGAGCAGGGCGTCGAGGACACGGGTGTCGGCCGCCAGATTGCGGCCCTGCTCCTGCTCGATGGCGCCGGACGTAGTCTGTACCGCCAGCCACGCGGTCGCGGCGACCGAACAGGCGGCGACGAGCGCCGACACAGCCAGCAGCCGGCCGAGCAGGCTCTTGCGCAGCGGCAGCCGCAGGCGGTGCGCGCCGCGCTCAGCGCGCCGGAGCACGCTGGGCCCCCTTCGTCGGGTCCATCAGTTTGTAGCCCACGCCGAACACGGTGAGCAGCCGGACCGGTCGCCGGGGCGCGCGCTCGATCTTCTTGCGGAGATTCATGATGTGCACATCGACCGTACGACTGCTGATGTACCGGTCGAACCCATGGAGTTCGGCGAGCAGCTGCTCGCGGGTGAAGACCCGTTCGGGTTCGGCGGCCATCGCCGAGAGGAGCCGGAACTCCCCCGGTGTGCACTCGACCTCCACGCCGTCGACCGCCACCTCGTGACGCACGGGGTCGACTGCGAGCGTCCCCACCCGCAGCACATGGCCGTCCTCGCGTTTCCCCTCCCGCCGGGTACGCCGCAGGAGCGTGCGCACACGTGCCATGAGCTCCCGCGGGCTGTAGGGCTTGGTCATGTAGTCGTCCGCGCCCAGGTCCAGCCCGAGCAGCAGATCGTCCTCGGTGGCGCGGGCGGTCAGCATGAGGACCGCCAACTCCCGTTCCTCGGCGCGCAGTATGCGGACCACGTCGAGTCCGTCGGCTTTCGGCATCATCACGTCGAGGACCAGCAGGTCCGGCGTCCCGTGCCGCGCCTGTTCGAGGGCGGCGAGGCCGTCCGGCACCACGGTGACCGCGTGGCCTTCGCGTTCGAGGTAGCGCCGGACCAGCTCGGCCTGTTTCGCGTCGTCTTCAGCGACTATGACGTTTGCGCACACGCGGACGATCGTAGAGGAGGCCTGTGAACTGTGGTCCTCCGCCGTGCGAGCGGGCTGATCGCCATGGCGGGGGTGCTCAGCAGACGCCGTCGCCCGGCTTGGGGTTGCCCAGGCCGAACAGCGGGCGCAGCTTGAGCCCGAGCCAGGTGCCGATCAGTGCCACCGCGCCCCACAGCCAGCCGCTCAGACTGCCGGAGGAGACGCCCGCCAGGTAGGCACCGATGTTGCAGCCTCCGGCCAGCCGGGCGCCGACGCCCATCAGCACACCGCCGAGCACCGCCGCGACGGCCGTGCGCCACGGGATGCCACGGTGCAGGGCCCAGGTACCGCCCAGTGCGGCTGCCACCGCGGCACCGATCATGATGCCGATGTCGGTGAGGCTGGTCTTGTCGGCCAGCACCGGGCCCGCCAGCATCTCCGCGTTGCCCGGCTGCTGCCACCAGGTCCAGTTCTCCGGGTGGCCGCCGAGCGCGCCCACCAGTTCCGAGCCCCACAGGCTGAACGCACTCGTGACGCCCCAGGCGCCGCCGGACACCGACAGCACGCCCGCGCCGAGCAGGGCCAGCGCCAGGGCGCCGACGGCCAGCGGCCAGGAGCCGCGGAAGGCCCGCACGGCCGTGGTGCGCGCAGAGGGTACGGCGCCGAGCGGCGGCGGGTTACGACGCGCCTGGACGCGCCGCGTGACCGCGACCACGAGCAGCAGCGCGGCGATCGTCACCGCCCATGAGCCGAACCAGCCGATGTGGTCGGAGAGGACGACCGGCTCCCAGGCGGGGAGGTCCTTCCACAGGTCGAACTGCCAGGCGGCGAGCGTTGCGCCCGCGATGAATCCGCCGAGGGTCAGCACCACCGGAGTCTGCCCCGAGCCGACGGCGAACAGGGTCCCCGAGGCACAGGCGCCGCCCAGCTGCATCCCTATCGCGAAGAGCAGTGAGCCGACGATCAGGCCGACCCCGATCGACCCGGCGGACGGCGCGGGCTGTGAGCCGAACAGACCCGTACTCGTGCCGATGATCAGTGCGAACAGGGTGGCAGTGGTACCGAGCAGCAGCGCGTGCGCCCGCAGCCCGGTGCCGTTGCCGACCGCGACGAGCTGCCTCCAGGCGGAGGTGAAGCCGAACCTGGAGTGGAAGAGAGCAACGCCCAGGCCGAGCCCCAGCAGGAGCAGTACGCCCGGTTTGGCGCCGTGTGCGGACCACACATACGCGGTCAGAGCTACGGCGAGCAGCCCGGACACGAGGAGTGGCGTCCTGCGCACCGGGGGCAGGAGCGGCGCCTCGGGTCGCGGAACCGAGGTGGGGGAAGGAACAAGGAGGGCAGGCAGTGCGCGCGGCGGCGCGGCCGGCCCGGCAGGTGGCGCGGTGGTCACGAGAGGTCTCCGGATGTTGCTCGACGGGGGGCGGCGGTGCCGACGGCGCAGCATGCGCCGTCGCGCGGGTTCAGCCGCGACAGAGTCCGTCGTCGACACACCACGCCGACTGGGTGAACAGTGCGAGGCACAGCGACAGGGCCGATGCAGACATGCGAACGAATATACGGACGGATTTACTCCGGATGCTTGACCGTCTCGCCATGCGGAACCTCCGTGAGACGGCGAAGGGCGTCGGTATCCGGACAGAACCATTGACACGACTGCGACCCGGGCGGCAGACTCCTACTCGGTGAAGAAACTTTCACTATGCGAACAATGCCTCGGTGCAGGGTCGCCCCAGAAATGCGAACGCCCTCGAAGCAGAGGAGAACGAGCGGTGCACACGACCGTGGGAATCATCGGGGGCGGCCCGGCGGGGCTGCTGTTGTCACGACTGCTCCACCGGGCGGGCGTCGACTGTGTCGTCCTGGAGAGCCGCGACCGCACCTACGTCGAACAGCGCCAGCGGGCAGGCATCCTCGAGCAGTCCACAGTCGACGCCCTGCGCGAGGTCGATGCGGCGGGACGGCTGGACACCGAAGGACTGGTCCACGACGGCGTGGAGCTGCGCTGGGAAGGCCGGGCGCACCGGATCGACTTCCCGTCGCTGACCGACGGCCGCCGCGTATGGGTGTACGCGCAGACCGAGGTCGTCAAGGACCTCATCGCCCTGCAGCTCGCCGACGGCGCGGCCCTCCGCTTCGGGGCCGAGGTCCGCTCCGTCGAGGGCCCGGACACCGGCCGTCCGACGATCCGCTACACGCACGACGGCCAGGACAAGACCCTGACGTGCGACTACGTGATCGGCTGCGACGGCTTCCACGGGGTGACCCGGGCAGCCGTGCCCGAGGGGATCCGGCGCACCTATGAGCGGGTGTACCCCTTCTCATGGTTCGGCATCCTGGCCGATGTGGCACCGTCCTGCGACGAGTTGATCTACGCCCACTCCGCTCGGGGCTTCGCCCTGCACAGCATGCGGTCACCCGAGGTCAGCCGGATGTACCTACAGGTACCCAACGGCACGGACCCGGCAGACTGGTCGGACGAGCGGATCTGGGACGAGCTGGACGCCAGGTTCGCGCTCGACGGCTGGAAGCTGGAACGCGGCCCGATCACCTCCAGAAGTGTTCTTCCGATGCGGAGTTCGGTCACCGAGCCGATGCAGTACGGCCGCGTCTTCCTGGCCGGCGACGCCGCGCACATCGTGCCGCCCACCGGCGCCAAGGGACTCAATCTGGCCGTGTCCGACGTCGTGGTGCTGAGCCGGGCGCTGATCCGGCAGCACAGGACCGGTGCGACCGATCAGCTGGACGCCTATTCCGGCACGTGCCTACGCCGCGTATGGCGCGCCGAACACTTCTCGCACTTCATGACCACGACACTGCATACCGATCCGGCCCAGAGCCCGTTCGACACCCGCCTGCAGATCGCCCAGCTCGACCGCATCGCCGCGTCACCCCACGCGGCGGCCGAACTCGCGATGAACTACGCGGGGTTGCCGTTGCCGTGACGGCACGGGAGCGACAGCTCCGGCCGAAAGCGAGCCCGTGGGCAACGCCCGACGGGCCGCGCACCCTGCCGGAGCCGGGCGTCAAGGAGCGGGGCTACGCCGGCCATTGACACGGGCAGAGGCCAAGGGGAAACTCACACGGCCCGAGAGTGGAATTATTTTCACCTGGCGAACACTCCCTTCCGGCCGTGGTGCTGTTCCCTCGCACGGGAGGGCCCACCCGCCACAACGCCGTGGCAGAAAGCGAGTGCCCCGTGGCTGCCTCGACCACGTTCCCACCCGACCGCTCCTTTCGGGTGGTCGCTCCGGTCATCGCCCTGTGCTGGCTCGCCGTGTTCTTCGACGGCATGGACGTCAACATCTACGGCGCGACCATGCCGCACCTCCTGGCCGACGAAAGCCTCGGCTTCACGCCCGCACTGGCCGGCACCATCGGCAGCTGGACCACCTTCGGCATGCTGATCGGCGCACTGGCCGCGGGCACACTCACCGACTGGCTGGGCCGGAAGCCCCTGGTCATGGGCAGCGTTGTGCTGTTCTCGGTGGGATCCGCGCTGTGCGCCATCGCCCCAGACGCCACCCTGTTCGGCGCAGGCCGCTTCCTCTCCGGCCTCGGCCTCGGCGGGCTGATGCCGATCGGCCTCGCGATCGTCGCCGAGTTCGCACCCCCGCGCCGGGCCGCCCTCGCCACCGGCCTGATGATGACCTCGTACCACGCCGGCGGCATGGCGGCCACGGGCATCGGTCTCGTCGTGGCCCCCGAGCACGGCTGGCGCTGGGTGTTCTGGGCGGGCGTGCTGCCCGCCCTGATCGCGGTGCCGTTGGTGTGGAAGTGGCTTCCTGAGTCTCCCGGGGTTCTCTTCGCCCGCGGGCGGACCGAGCAGGCGTACGCCGTCGCCGGCCGCTACCGGCTGGAGCGCCCGAGTGTGCAGCAGGCCCCCCAGGCCGGGGCGAAGGGCCGTACGGCCGCGATCAACGCCCTCTTCGCACCCGGCACCCGCTGGGCCACCCCACTGCTGTGGATCGCGTCCTTCGCGGGCCTTCTCCTCGTCTACGGCGTTTCCACGTGGCTGCCCGAGCTGATGCGTGCCACGGGCTACTCCCTTTCCTCCTCGGTCACCTTCCTGATGGTGATCAACGCGGGCGGCATCGTCGGCATGCTGATAGCGGGCCGTACGGCGGACAAGTTCGGCCCGGTGAAGGTCTCCGCGCTGTGGTTCGTGCTGACCGCGGTCGGCACCTTCCTGCTGCGGGCGCAGCTACCGCTCGGCGCCGCGTATGTGGTCGTCTTCATCACCGGCATCTGGCTGTTCAGCGCCCAGGTGATGGTGTACGCCGCCACGTCCCGCGTCTACGCACCCCGCGAACGCGCCACCGGCCTGGGCTGGGTCACCGGCATCGGCCGTACGGGCGCGGTGGTCGGACCTGCCCTCGGCGGCGCGGTCCTCGTGGGCGGCAACGCGGGCCTCGGTTTCACGACGTTCGCCGTGACGGCCGTCCTCGGCGCCGTGGCGATCTCCCTGGTACCACTGGCCCTGCGCAACGGCCGCGGGCGCAGCGCGGACACCGCTTCCTCTCTCACCCCGGCGGCGGACTGAGACCGGCCGGCTGGGGAGGGGGCTGTTCGCGCGATCCGTGATCGAACGGCGTGTGCGGGCCGCGTCCACGGTCCCGTGGGCACCTTCACGGGGCCGGGGACGCGTTCCGAAGAGAACGAGCCCGGCGCCGGGGAGGAGGACAGTGACGGGACCGGATACTGCCCTACCTCCAGCACCTCATGGAAAGCGGCCGGTACCCGTTCTTCACCCGCATGGTCAACGAGGCCGAATCCCACTCCGACACCGACCGCGAGCACCGCGTACCGCCGAGAGCGGCCCAGGCACTCTCCACCTCCTTGAGGGGGCGCGACGCCCGCCGCCGTCGGGAATCGGCAGTCCGAGGGCGGGATCGAACGCGGACAGGGCCACCTCAGCTGCGGGGACATACCGCGATGACCGGTCTCATCGTGGAGACTTGGGAAACCGGGCGGCGGCAGCTGCCGGTGGAAGGCTTCAGAGACCAAGGCCGACGAGGAGGACACGATCAACAGCGCCGAAACTGGCCGGCACCCGCTGGACCCCGCCAGCGTCCTGAACGCGAAGGAGACCCTCTTCGAACTTCTGGGCCGCGCGGGAATGCTCCGCGGCGAAGCCGAGGAGCTGATCGCGATCGTGGAGGCCGGCGCGATCGCTGACGCGCACAGCGAGGCGGGGAAGGCGGCGGGCGAGCCCGCCGGGAGTGGGGAGCCGTACGGCACCGGCTGGCACGACGGCGCCCGCGCCGTCGGCGACGCGCTCGACCGTGTCGCCGAGCGAGCACGTGCGCGTGCCATCGGCCAGGCTGCGCCCGGCTCGGCGGGGGATACCCCACGGGGCCGCCAGCCCGTCGGGAGGGTGGACCTGGAGCGTACGAAGGTCGCCGTGATGCCGCTCTACCTCGCGTTCAGTGACTCCTCGGACCTCGACCCCGAGGTGTCGGACGAGGTCCTCACAGCCGCGCTCGGCACGATGAGCGTCGTGGGACGGGTCGGGTACGCCGGACAGCTGGAGCGGTTCGCCGCGTCCCATCGGCAGCGGCTGGCCGAGCTGTACGGGCAGTACGGTGCGCGCAGCCGCATCGCCGTCCACGGCCGCTACTCCCTGCTCCACTCCCCCACGAGCGTCGCCGTACTCGAACGCCTCACCGCCGCGCCTGTCGCGCTCCGGGTGGAATGGGAGCATGCCGAACTGCCCCCGGCGTGGCTGGAGGGGCTGGCGACGGCTTGGCGCGCATCGGAAACCGTGCCCGATTGACGCCCGTCCCAGGCGGAGCGACGTGGTGCACCTGCGGATCGCAGGTGCACCACGTCGTCGGGGGAGCCCGGGCCTCAGCTCAGCGGTTCGATCCGGATGTTACGGAACCGCACCGTGTTTCCGTGGTCCTGGAGACGGATCGCTCCGGCCGAGGGGCCCTCCGGTTTGCCCGCGCCGGTCGGCCCGTCGATCGCGACGTCGTCGTGGACCTTCTGACCGTTCCACACCACCGTCACCCGCGCGTCGGCGGTCTTGCGGCCGCTGTCGTCGAAGCGCGCCGCGCGGAAGGTGATGTCGTACTTCTGCCACGTCTCCGGGGCCGTGGCCGCGTTGACGTCCGGCGCCTTCTTCTCGTAGATCGCCCCGGCCTCATTCGTGGCGAGGGTGGTGTCGCCGAACGAATCGAGGATCTGGAGCTCGTAGCGGTCCTGGATGTAGATGCCGCTGTTGCCTCGGTTCTGGCCGGTCACATCGTCCGGCAACTGCGGAACCCGGAATTCCAGTTGCAGCTTGAAGTCCTGGTAGGCGTCCTTGGTGCGGATGTCACCGCAGCACACCTCCATCGACTGTTCGGCCGCCAGCGGCCATTCGAGGCGCCGTCCGTCCGTGTGCTGCCACTGCTCCTGGGAGGCGGTGGTCCCGTCGAAGAGGGCGACGGGGGCACCCTTCGGCAGCACGGTGATCAGGTCGAGATTGACATGCCCGGTGTCGCCCGTATCGAAGCGGTACGAGATGGTGTTCGGCCCGGCGTGCAGCCGGATCCGTTCGGTCTGCGTCGACCAGTCGTCCCAGGTGCCGGTCGAGGCGAGAGCGGTCTGTCTCAGCTTCTTCCCGTTGACGTAGAGGGAGAGGTTCTTGGTGCCCCGGAAGGGGTCGGGGCCGTTGGCGTAACGCAGGTTCACGTCGTAGTCGCCGACCTTGGGGACTGTCACGTCGAAGGTCGTGGCGGCCTTGCCCTCAGTGTTGTAGCGGTCGACGAAACCGCTGCCCGAGTAGCCGGTGTGGTCGGTGTGGACGCCGGCCGTGCCGGTGAGCCGCGCCTCCTCCGCCTCGTACAGCGTGGCGGGCGGGGGCTGCTTGCCCGGCAGAGCGTTGAGCGTGTACCAGGCCTCCGTGCTCCACAGCGTCTCGCCGGACGCGGATGCGAAGGGGCGGGGTGAGCGAAGGTGTACGACCCGGCCCGGCTTGAGCCCGTCGAGTCGCAGCTGTACGGTACGGCTGTCGTCGGAGAGGGTCGCCGAGGCCACGGCGAGCTGCTCTTCGCCGATCTTCGGACCGCCGTAGTCGGACGTCGGGGTGTAGCGCCACTGCTCCGCCTGGTAACGGGACGTCAGCTCCGCCGCGGTGGCCTCCGACACCGGTTGCGTGTACTCCAGGTCGAAGCCGCCGGGGACGGCACGCATCTCCTTGATGTCGAAGGTGTTGCCGCCGTTCGGGGTGAGTTTCTGCAGGCCGAACTTCAGCTTTCCTTCCTGGCCCCAGTTGCCGTCGGCACCGAGACCGCCCGCGTATATCGCACCGTCGGGCCCCATGGTGATGCGGTTGACGCCTGCTTCGAGTCCCTGCGTGTATCGGAAGACGGCACCCTGGTACTGGCCCTTCACCTTTTCCAGGTAGGCACGCTGGAGGCCGCCGTAGGTGACGTCGCCGATCAGCATCTGGCCTGCGAACCGGCCTTCTTTCAGCTGCAGCGGCGTGCTGGGAGAGTTGCCGATCTCGTTCTGGGGCAGCCAGACCACCGGCTGAGTGACGGGCCGGTTGTCGAACGGGCCCGACGGCTCGGTGTAGTGGTTGAAGAAGCGGTCCTGCTTGATCTGGACGAGCTTCGACGCGGGCAGCCAGCCGCCCTGGTTGTCGGTGGTGAAGATGTCGCCGCCGGGGCCCCAGCCGATCCCGTTCGGGGTCCGCAGACCGCCCGCCACCGGATGGATCTTGCCCGTCTTCTTGCTGATCTTGTACGTCGTGCCGCGGCCCGGTGCCGGCTGCGGGGTGGTCGTAGCACCGCCGTAGTTGATGGCGACGGACAGGTTCACGTAGAAATGGCCGTCACGGTAGAGAAGTCCGAAGGCGAACTCGTGGAAGTTCCCGCTATACGGCCAGGTGGCGACCGTGCGGTACTCGTCGGTGACGAAGTCCTTGTCGGAGTCGACGAGTTGCGTCAGCTCATGTTTCTGCGAGACGTACAGCGATCCGTCGACATACTTGATGCCCATCGGCTCACGCAGGCCCTCGGCGACCTTCTTCACCGTCACCTTGTCGCGGCTGGTGTCACCTGTGACGTGGTCGAGGAGGTACACCTCGCCGGTCACGTTGTCCGTGCCGCCCCAGGTGGAGAGTGCCAGACGTCCGTCGGGCAGCCAGTCCATCCCGGTGACCTGTGGTTCGAATCCGTCCGGACGCAGATCGGTGAGATCGAGGTCGGGACGTACATCGGCGAGCGGCAGGCCGTCACCGGGGCTGTCCGCTCCGGATTCGCACTCCTTGCGGCCCGGTGCGGTGACCCGGACGACCCCGGCGTCGGTGCTCAGTGCCTCGCTCGGCACGACGCTGAAGTCGTCGGCGCCCGGCGGCCTCCACGAGAGCGTCAGCTGCTGCTCGCCGCCGCGCTCGAAGTAGTCGACGCTGAACGGGTGCGTGCCTGCTTCGAGTTGGACGGCTCCGTCCTTCGGCTCGGCGCCGTGCAGCCCGTCGTGGTCGATGACCTCCCGGTCGTCGATGGTGAGCCGCGAACCGTCGTCGCTGTTGAGGCGGAAGGTGTACGTCCCGTCGGCGGGCACGACCAGGTAACCGGAGGCCTCGGCCACGAAGTTGTCGGCGAAACCGCCGAAGTCGCCGACCGTGGACCAGTCCACGGTCGGCATCAGCTTGTCGTGGTTAGGAGTCTGACCCGGCTTCAGCGTGCACAGCTTGCTGAGTGGCACCTGGGTGTCGAAGACGCGCAGGGTGACGCCCTGTTCCTGGGGTGGGATGTCGTCGGGGGCGGCGGCGGCCGGAGGAGCGGCCCAGACGCCTCCCGCGAGGAAACCTCCGACGAGCAGGGCAGAGAGGTGTCTTCGGGCACGTGGGAACAGCCGTGGATGCATCGGTCCTCCAGAACGGGTGGCACTCCGGTCGGGCTGTACGGATCCGCGTAAGAGCAACAGGCCTGGGTTGCGCCGCCACGCTAGGGGACTTCTGCCGAGGAAGTCCATACTTTGTCATCTGCGAGTTCAAAGTAAGTTCTTGGCCTTCGCGGCCCATTGACAGCTCCGCCTGCGGCTGCGTCAACTCACGCGGCGCTGCCCGGGGGCGGTGGAGACAGCGGCGGTGTTCGCGCCGACGATCACGGCGATGGCGAGCCAGGCGAGGGCGTCGAGGCGCTGCCCGAGGACGGCGAGACCGACCAGGGCCGCGAAGACCGGGTTGACGCTCATGAACACGCCGAAGAAGTGCGCGGGGACGCGGCGCAGAGCCAGCAGGTCGGCCAGGAACGGCACCGCGGAGGAGAGCACCCCGGCTGCCAGGGCGCAGCCCAGCGCTGCGGGGGTCGGCGGGTGGTGCCAGAGCGTCCACGCACCGATGGGCAGGTAGAGGGCACCGGAGACGGCTGCCGCCGCGGCGGCACCCTCGAGGCCGGGCAGCCGGGCTCCCACGGTCCGGTTGAGCAGGATGTAGCAGGCCCAGCAGACCGCGGCCAGCAGAGCCAGCCCGATGCCCGCGTAATCGGTGGACGGGGTCGGGCGGGTGAGGACCACGACCGCGCACGCAGCCGCCACGGCGGCGGCGAGGTCGATGCAGCGGCGGGAACCGGCCAGGGCCACGGTCAGGGGACCGAGGAACTCCAGGGTGACGGCAAGGCCGAGTCCGATCCGGTCCATCGCCGCGTACAGGGACACGTTCATCGCGGCGAAGACCAGCGCGAGCGCCAGCACCGGGCGCCACTGCGCCGCGGTGAAGTCCCGCAGCCGCGGCCGTCCCACTGCCCCGAGCACGACGGCGGCCACCCACTGACGGACCGCCACCACGCCGATCGGGCCGATCACCGGGAACGCCAGCGAAGCGAGAGAGGCACCGGTCTGGTTGGACAAGCCACTGCCCAGCATCAGCGCCATCCCCCGCCGGTGCCCCGTGGCAGCGGGGCCGGCGGACAGAGCATCCTGGGGTGCCGCGGCAGGAGTGGGTGCGGAGTCGAGCTGCATGCCCACCACGATGGGAGCTCCTCGTGCATACGCAAAATGCATCCACGCCACCACCTATACGCTGGGCGCATGAATGAGATGCGGGATGGCACGAGGGCTCTGGAGCTGAAACATCTTCGCTGCTTGGTCGCCATCGTGGACACGGGCAGTTTCACCGACGCCGCCCTTCGGCTCGGTATCTCCCAGGCAGCCGTCTCCCGCACTCTCGGTGCTTTCGAGAGCCTCCTCGGGGTGCGGCTGCTGCACCGCACCAGCCGCAGCGTCGCTCCCACCACCGCGGGGGTACAGGCCCTGGCACGCGCCCGCGTCCTGCTCGCCGGCGCCGACGAACTCGTGCGCGAGGCCACCACCGGTCACACCCGCCTGCTCATCGGCCATGCCTGGTCCGCCTTCGGGTGCCACACCACCGAATTCCAACGCCGCTGGCACGAACAGCACCCCGAGACCGAGTTGCGCCTCATCCGTCACAACACGCCCACCGGCGGTCTCGCCGAAGGGCTGTGCGACCTCGCCGTCATCCGCGCGCCGCTCGACCTCGCACCCTGGTCCCACGCCCTCATCGGCCACGAAGCCCGCTATGTCGCCCTGGCCTCCGACGATCCCTGGGCCCGCCGCCGCAGTATCCGCCTGGACGAGCTTCCCGCCCGCACCCTGGCCATCGACCGCCGCACCGGCACCACCACCCTCTCCCTGTGGCCCGAACAGGGCCAGCCCGTCGTCGAATACACCCACGACATCGACGACTGGCTGGCCGCCATCGCCACCGGCCGCTGTGTCGGCCTCACCCCTCAGGCCACCGCCGCCCAATACCGGCGCGACGGCATCACCTACCGGCCCCTCCGCGACGGGGACCCCGTCCCCGTCCAGCTCATCTGGCGCACCCACGACCCCCACCCCGCCACACACACCGCGATCGCCCTCGCCGCCGGCCTCTACGCGAACGCGGCGAGCGCGTCTTCCCGCTGACGCTCTGAAGGAATGGGAACCGGCCGACCCCGCGATCACTCCCAGATCACGAGACTCCGGGTCGGTCGACACCCTGGGTATCGGAGCTCGCCGAGATGACGTCGCGCGCCCGACAGGCCAGGACCGGCCCGACGGCGTCGCAGGAGTCGGCGTGGCCGGGATCACTGACGGAGAACGGGCCCGCGTTCTCCCGTACGCCGAGGTGATCGTCGCGTTCGGCTCCGGAGCCGCCGTACCGCCCTGGACCAGCCTGTACGCTGCTCGGATGCAGCCGTCCGCCTCTTCCTCTTCCGCGCGGTCCGGCCAGACCGCGGCCCCCGCCCATCGTGGGCTCCTGACGGAACGGATCGCACGGGAACTCGAGCACGACATCCGGTCCGGTGACATCCCCGTCGGGACGAAGCTTCCCTCGGAGCGCGAGCTCGCGGCTCAGTTCGGCGCCAGCAGGAACGTCGTGCGTGAGGTTCTGCGGCGACTCGAGGCCCAGCATCTGATCGAGGTCGCTCCCGGCCGCGGTTCCTTCGTGCGTGAGCAGACCTCCGGGCAGGCCAGGGGGTACGACGCGTTGTACCGGGCCGGTCGGCCCACCGTTCGGCAGCTGATCGAGGCGCGGCTGCCGCTCGAGGTCGAAACTGTACGCCTGGCGACCGAGCACGCCACCGACGAGGACATCGAGGCGATGCGATCCGCACGGGACACCCTTGAGGCGGCGAGCGACGTCGTCGTCAAGGCCCGGGCCGACATGGCTTTTCATGACGCCGTCGCCGAGGCGAGCAAGAATCCGGTCCTGAGGATCATGCTGTCGTCGATCAGCGGGATGATGTTCGAGATGATGCTCCGCTCCAACTCCGACCCCTCGATCGGCGAGCCCGGCGTGCCGCACCACCCCGAGATCTTCGAGGCGATCGAGGCGCGTGACGCGGACCTGGCCTGTGAACGGATGCGGGAGCACTTGATGCTCGGTCTGCGCACCTACGGGAAGGATCTCGACGTCCAGGTCGACATCATGGCGCGCAACCATATCGAAGCGCTGCTGGACGAGACCGGGGACCGGTACACCACCGGCTGGACGGGCGAGTAACACCCGGGACCGCCCTTTCCGGGCACATCGCCTCGCCGGCCCTCCGGCCCGGCGAAGCCTGCGCGCTGCGATGAATCCGGCCCGTGAAAAGGCTGTTCGGTACGCAACTCTCCTGCTAACGTCTCCCTGGCCCAACTGGTCCTACCAGTTGGGCCAGAGGAACCGGTGCCTCCACGGAGCAACTCGCCCGTAGGTGAGCAAGACGCACGACAGCGCAGAGAGACGAGGACGACGATGTCCACGAGCAGTCAGCTCCTCAGCCGGCGCTCCTTCGGCAGGCTGGCGGCAGGAGTCGCGGGCGCCGCCGGGATGGGGGCGCTCGGAGCGTGTACGACCAGGGGCGCGCGGCCTTCCGCCGACGCCCCGTTGCGGATCATGGCGATCAATCACGTCTGGTCCCAGGCGATCCGGCGCCGGACGAAGGAGTTCGAGGAGCGCATCGGCCGGCGGGTCTCCATGACCCTGCTCACCGCGGACCAACTGGCGAGCAGCTACAACGTGAAGCTCAACGCCTCAGGCACCGACGTGGACGTCATGATGGTCCGTGCGCTGCAGGAGCAACTCCTTTTCGGGCACAACGGCTGGCTGACCGACCTGAGCGACCGCGTCTCCCAGGACGACGAGTTCGGCTGGTCGGACTTCCAGGAGGCCCCACGCGAGGCCTCCTTGACGGCGGGCAAGGTGCTGAGTGTCCCCGTGGTGACCGAACGCCCGGCGCTGTACTACCGCAAGGACCTCGTGGAGGACCTCGGCGGACCACCGCGCACCCTGGCGGAGCTGATGTCGGCCGCCCAGGAACTCGCCGACACGAAGAAGGGCTTCTACGGTTACGTCGGCCGAGGCCAGCGCAGCGGCGCCGTATCCCAGTGGTCCAGCTTCCTGTACTCGCACGGCGGTGACTTCGTCGTGCGGGGCAAGTCCGGCATCGGCACACCCGAGGCTCTCGCCGCGTACGAGTACTACGGCAGGCTCCTGGCGAGGACCGGCCCGCCCGGCGCCACCAACATGAGCCTTGAACAGGCCATGCCGATCTTCGCGCAGGGAAAGGCCGCTTTCTACATCGACGCCGACGCGATCTACAGCAACTTCCTCGACCCGCAGGTGTCGACCGTGCGCGAGACCGTCGGCTTCGCCCCCTTCCCGGCCGGACCGGCCGGCGCCCGACCGCACAACATCCCGTCGTGGAGTCTCGGCATCAGCAAGTTCTCCCTCCTGCGCGACGACGCCTGGGAGTTCATCAGGTGGGCTGCCGGCACCGAGATGACCGCCGCCCTGCAGAAGGACGGGATCCCCGGCGCCCGTACCTCGGTGTGGTCCGACCCCGAATCCCTGGCCTCCTTCCCGCCGGATCTCGCCGAGGCCATGAGGCTCAACGCGGAGCGGGGCCTGGGCTACGACAGGCCCCGCGTCCTTCAGGTCGGCCGGGCCAGAGACATCGTCGGACGGCCTCTGGTCGCGGGCATCCTGGGCAACGACGTACGGCCGGTGGCTCGTGACGCCGATGCGGAGTTCGCCGATTTCCTCGTTCGCGACAACCGCCACAAGGAGTCCTGATGCCCACCACCGAGGTCTCCCCGGCCCGCCCGGCCGCCGCGCCGGACACCGGACGGTCCGCCGCGCGCCGGCCCCGCACCTTCGAACAGGCCAACCGCCGGCTGAAGTGGACGATGCTCACCCCGGCCCTGCTCTTCGTCGGCCTGATGATCGTCTTCCCGCTGGTCTACACCATCAACCTCAGCCTGACCGACGCCTTCGGCGCGGTGAACGCGGGCAAGGAGAACGTCGGCCTGCAGAACTTCACCGACGCCCTCGGAGACACCCGCCGGTTCTGGCCCGCCGCGCAGCGCACGGTGATCTTCACGGTCGGGGCGGTGGTCCTGGAGACGGTGCTCGGTCTCGCTCTGGCGATGCTCATGCGCAAGCCGTTCCGGGGCATGCGGTGGGTACGAACCGTACTGATCATCCCGTTGCTCACCACACCGGTGGCGATCGGCATCCTCTGGCTGCTGATTCTCGACCCCACCAACGGCATAGCCAACCATCTCCTCGCCGGAGTCGGGCTCCCCCGGCAGGAGTTCCTCGGCTCCGTCAGCCAGTCACTGCCGACCCTGATGCTCATCCAATGCCACGAAGTTAAGGCTCAGTTGACGTTGTCAAGCGCGAGTGCTCACGAGACGGGCCTCTGCTATCCAGGGGATCGACCAAGATCTTCCT